>NZ_JAOWGT010000044.1:0-32948 GCF_030333005.1 Citrobacter sp. Cpo030
GCATTCGACCAGATCGATAACGCGCCGGAAGAAAAAGCTCGTGGTATCACCATCAACACTTCTCACGTTGAATATGACACCCCGACTCGCCACTACGCACACGTAGACTGCCCGGGCCACGCCGACTATGTTAAAAACATGATCACCGGTGCTGCGCAGATGGACGGCGCGATCCTGGTTGTTGCTGCGACTGACGGCCCGATGCCGCAGACTCGTGAGCACATCCTGCTGGGTCGTCAGGTAGGTGTTCCGTACATCATCGTGTTCCTGAATAAATGCGACATGGTTGATGACGAAGAGCTGCTGGAACTGGTAGAAATGGAAGTTCGTGAACTTCTGTCTCAGTACGATTTCCCGGGCGACGACACTCCGATCGTTCGTGGTTCTGCTCTGAAAGCGCTGGAAGGCGAAGCAGAGTGGGAAGCGAAAATCATCGAACTGGCTGGCTTCCTGGATTCTTACATCCCAGAACCAGAGCGTGCGATTGACAAGCCGTTCCTGCTGCCTATCGAAGACGTATTCTCCATCTCCGGTCGTGGTACCGTTGTTACCGGTCGTGTAGAGCGCGGTATCATCAAAGTTGGTGAAGAAGTTGAAATCGTTGGTATCAAAGAGACTGCTAAGTCTACCTGTACTGGCGTTGAAATGTTCCGCAAACTGCTGGACGAAGGCCGTGCTGGTGAGAACGTTGGTGTTCTGCTGCGTGGTATCAAGCGTGAAGAAATCGAACGTGGTCAGGTACTGGCTAAGCCGGGCTCTATCAAGCCGCACACCAAGTTTGAATCTGAAGTGTACATTCTGTCCAAAGACGAAGGCGGCCGTCATACTCCGTTCTTCAAAGGCTACCGTCCGCAGTTCTACTTCCGTACTACTGACGTGACTGGTACCATCGAACTGCCGGAAGGCGTAGAGATGGTAATGCCGGGCGACAACATCAAAATGGTTGTTACCCTGATCCACCCGATCGCGATGGACGACGGTCTGCGTTTCGCAATCCGTGAAGGCGGCCGTACTGTTGGTGCGGGCGTTGTTGCCAAAGTAATGAGCTAATTGCCGAATAACATTTGACGCAATGCGCAATAAAAGGGCATCATTTGATGCCCTTTTTGCACGCTTTCACACCAGAACCTGGCTCATCAGTGATTTTTTTTGTCATAATCATTGCTGAGACAGGCTCTGAAGAGGGCGTTTAGTCCGAAACGCACCAGAGCATTTCGGTTTGGATCGCCTCGCTTACGCGGGGTGAAAATGTTTGTAGAATACTTCTGACAGGTTGGTTTATGAGTGCGAATACCGAAGCTCAAGGAAGCGGGCGCGGCCTGGAAGCGATGAAGTGGGTTGTTGTCGCTGTATTGCTGCTTGTAGCTATCGTTGGCAACTACCTCTATCGTGACATGATGCTGCCGCTGCGTGCGCTGGCCGTAGTGATTCTGATTGCCGCAGCGGGTGGTGTCGCGCTGTTGACAACAAAAGGTAAAGCGACCGTTGCTTTTGCCCGTGAAGCGAGAACCGAAGTCCGTAAGGTCATTTGGCCAACTCGCCAGGAAACATTGCACACCACATTAATTGTGGCTGCGGTTACCGCAGTAATGTCACTGATCCTGTGGGGACTGGATGGTATTCTGGTTCGCCTGGTATCCTTTATCACTGGCCTGAGGTTCTAAGATGTCTGAAGCCCCTAAAAAGCGCTGGTACGTCGTTCAGGCGTTTTCCGGTTTTGAAGGCCGCGTAGCCACGTCGCTGCGCGAATATATCAAGTTACAAAATATGGAAGAGCTGTTTGGCGAAGTCATGGTGCCGACCGAAGAAGTGGTCGAAATCCGTGGTGGCCAGCGTCGCAAGAGCGAACGTAAATTCTTCCCGGGCTATGTACTGGTCCAGATGGTGATGAATGACGCAAGCTGGCACCTGGTGCGCAGCGTGCCGCGTGTGATGGGCTTTATCGGCGGTACATCTGACCGTCCGGCGCCGATCAGCGACAAAGAAGTTGATGCGATCATGAACCGTCTGCAGCAGGTTGGCGATAAACCACGTCCGAAAACGATGTTTGAGCCAGGTGAAATGGTTCGCGTTAGTGACGGTCCATTCGCTGACTTCAACGGTGTGGTTGAAGAAGTGGATTACGAGAAGTCTCGCCTGAAAGTCTCTGTTTCTATCTTCGGTCGCGCGACCCCAGTAGAACTGGACTTTGCCCAGGTAGAAAAAGCCTAAACAGCGATCAAAAAAGCGGCGATTTAATCGTTGCACAAGGCGCGAGATTGGAATACAATTTCGCGCCTTTTGTTTTTATGGGCCCTGTCCGTAAAACGAATTTAATCACGGGGAGCCTCCTTGAGGCGCTATAACCCAACTAGAGGAATTTAGAATGGCTAAGAAAGTCCAGGCCTACGTCAAGCTGCAGGTTGCAGCTGGTATGGCTAACCCGAGTCCGCCGGTAGGTCCAGCACTGGGTCAACAAGGCGTGAACATCATGGAATTCTGCAAAGCGTTCAACGCAAAAACTGATTCCATGGAAAAAGGTCTGCCGATCCCGGTTGTTATCACCGTTTACGCTGACCGTTCTTTCACTTTCGTTACCAAAACGCCTCCGGCAGCAGTTCTGCTGAAGAAAGCGGCTGGTATCAAGTCTGGTTCCGGCAAGCCGAACAAAGACAAAGTGGGTAAAATTTCCCGCGCTCAGCTGCAGGAAATCGCGCAGACCAAAGCTGCCGACATGACTGGTTCCGACATTGAAGCGATGACTCGCTCCATTGAAGGTACTGCACGTTCCATGGGCCTGGTAGTGGAGGACTAAGAAATGGCTAAACTGACCAAGCGTATGCGCGTGATCCGTGACAAAGTTGATGCAACTAAACAGTACGACATCAACGAAGCTATTGCTCTGCTGAAAGAGCTGGCCACTGCTAAATTCGTAGAAAGCGTAGACGTTGCCGTTAACCTCGGTATCGACGCTCGTAAATCTGACCAGAACGTACGTGGTGCAACTGTACTGCCGCACGGTACTGGCCGTTCCGTTCGCGTAGCCGTATTTGCCCAGGGCGCAAACGCTGAAGCTGCTAAAGCTGCAGGCGCTGAGCTGGTAGGTATGGAAGATCTGGCTGACCAGATCAAGAAAGGCGAAATGAACTTTGACGTTGTTATTGCTTCCCCGGATGCAATGCGCGTTGTTGGCCAGCTGGGTCAGGTTCTGGGCCCGCGCGGCCTGATGCCAAACCCGAAAGTTGGTACTGTAACCCCTAACGTTGCTGAAGCAGTTAAGAACGCTAAAGCAGGTCAGGTTCGTTACCGTAACGACAAAAACGGCATCATCCACACCACCATCGGTAAAGTGGATTTTGACGCTGACAAACTGAAAGAAAACCTGGAATCTCTGCTGGTTGCGCTGAAAAAAGCGAAACCGACTCAGGCTAAAGGCGTGTACATCAAGAAAGTTAGCATCTCCACCACCATGGGTGCTGGTGTTGCCGTTGATCAGTCCGGTCTGACTGCGACTGTGGCGAACTAATATTCGCCTTTACGTGGGCGGTGATTTTGTCTACAATCTTACCCCCACGTTTCTGTTTAAATAAACAGAACTCTATGCGAGTCATTTGAATTGTAGCAAGGCAGCAATTGAGTGAATCGCCGGGAGTGTAGTTAACTACATGACCGGTGTGAACGAGAGCAGCTAACGCGGCTACGGTTCAAAGGGCGAAGCCATAGACAAGATTTGTTCGTTGGAGCCTGGCCTATCCAGGCCTCCGTCGAAGACCGCAGGTGTTTCGTAAGAAACTTAATGCCCTGCGTAGACGGTGACAGAACGCTAAGATTATTTCTGATACTCTGGCTTGTTTCTGCTCACCGTATTTAGACGCTCTCTCAGTTGGGGAGAGTGAAGTGAGTTCCGGAACATGAGTTCCGGCAAACATCCAGGAGCAAAGCTAATGGCTTTAAATCTTCAAGACAAACAAGCGATTGTTGCTGAAGTCAGCGAAGTAGCCAAAGGCGCGCTGTCTGCAGTAGTTGCGGATTCCCGTGGCGTAACTGTAGATAAAATGACTGAACTGCGTAAAGCAGGTCGTGAAGCTGGCGTATACATGCGTGTTGTTCGTAACACCCTGCTGCGCCGCGTCGTTGAAGGTACTCAGTTCGAGTGCCTGAAAGACACGTTTGTTGGTCCGACCCTGATTGCATACTCTATGGAACACCCGGGCGCTGCTGCTCGTCTGTTCAAAGAGTTCGCGAAAGCGAATGCAAAATTTGAGGTCAAAGCCGCAGCCTTTGAAGGTGAATTGATCCCGGCATCGCAAATCGATCGCCTGGCAACTCTGCCGACCTACGAAGAAGCAATTGCACGCCTGATGGCAACCATGAAAGAAGCTTCGGCTGGCAAACTGGTTCGTACTCTGGCTGCTGTACGCGATGCGAAAGAAGCTGCTTAATCGCAGTTATCTTTCTCAAGCATCTGCTTACGTATAAACTTATTCTGATTTTCAGGAACAATTTAAATGTCTATCACTAAAGATCAAATCATTGAAGCAGTATCCGCTATGTCCGTAATGGACGTTGTAGAACTGATCTCTGCAATGGAAGAAAAATTCGGTGTTTCCGCTGCTGCTGCTGTAGCTGTAGCTGCTGGCCCGGCTGAAGCTGCTGAAGAAAAAACTGAATTCGACGTAATTCTGAAAGCTGCTGGCGCTAACAAAGTTGCTGTTATCAAAGCAGTACGTGGCGCAACTGGCCTGGGTCTGAAAGAAGCTAAAGACCTGGTAGAATCTGCTCCGGCTGCCCTGAAAGAAGGCATCAGCAAAGACGACGCAGAAGCACTGAAAAAATCTCTGGAAGAAGCTGGCGCTGAAGTTGAAGTTAAATAAGCCAACTTTTCTGGTTGCAGCCTAAGAAATTAGGCTGATGGCTGGTGACTTTTTAGTCACCAGCCTTTTTGCGCTGTAAGGCGCCAGTAGCATTTCACACTGTTTGACTACTGCTGTGCCTTTCAATGCTTGTTTCTATCGACGTCTTAATATACTGCGACAGAGCATCAGTTCTGTGTAAATCGCAATGAAATGGTTTAAGCGTGATAGCAACAGGCATTGCGGAAAGTATTCGATTTTCCGGTCAACAAAATAGTGTTGCACAAACTGTCCCTTCGTCGGACAGATGGGTCGACTTGTCAGCGAGCTGAGGAACCCTAATGGTTTACTCCTATACCGAGAAAAAACGTATTCGTAAGGATTTTGGTAAACGTCCACAAGTGTTGGACATACCTTATCTCCTTTCTATCCAGCTTGACTCGTTTCAGAAGTTCATCGAGCAAGATCCTGAAGGGCAGTATGGTCTGGAAGCAGCTTTCCGTTCCGTTTTCCCGATTCAGAGCTACAGCGGTAATTCCGAGCTGCAATACGTCAGCTACCGCCTTGGCGAACCGGTGTTTGACGTTCAGGAATGTCAGATCCGTGGCGTGACCTATTCCGCACCGCTGCGCGTAAAACTGCGTCTGGTGATCTACGAGCGCGAAGCGCCGGAAGGCACCGTAAAAGACATTAAAGAACAAGAAGTCTACATGGGCGAAATTCCGCTCATGACTGACAACGGTACCTTTGTAATCAATGGTACTGAGCGTGTTATCGTTTCTCAGCTGCACCGTAGTCCTGGCGTCTTCTTTGACTCCGACAAAGGTAAAACCCACTCTTCGGGTAAAGTGCTGTATAACGCGCGCATCATCCCTTACCGTGGTTCCTGGCTGGACTTCGAATTCGATCCGAAGGACAACCTGTTTGTACGTATTGACCGTCGCCGTAAACTGCCTGCGACCATTATTCTGCGTGCACTGAACTACACCACTGAGCAGATCCTTGACCTGTTCTTTGAAAAAGTTGTTTTCGAAATTCGCGACAACAAGCTGCAGATGGAACTGGTGCCGGAACGCCTGCGTGGTGAAACCGCCTCTTTTGACATTGAAGCTAACGGCAAAGTCTACGTCGAAAAAGGCCGTCGCATCACTGCGCGCCACATTCGCCAACTGGAAAAAGACGATATCAAACATATCGAAGTTCCGGTTGAATACATTGCTGGTAAAGTTGCGGCTAAAGACTACGTTGACGAATCTACTGGCGAGCTGATCTGCGCAGCTAACATGGAGCTGAGCCTGGATCTGCTGGCTAAGCTGAGCCAGTCTGGTCACAAGCGTATCGAAACGCTGTTCACTAACGATCTGGACCACGGTCCGTACATTTCTGAAACTGTACGTGTTGACCCAACCAACGATCGTCTGAGCGCACTGGTAGAAATCTACCGCATGATGCGTCCTGGTGAGCCGCCGACTCGTGAAGCTGCTGAAAGCCTGTTCGAGAACCTGTTCTTCTCCGAAGACCGCTATGACCTGTCTGCGGTTGGTCGTATGAAGTTCAACCGTTCTCTGCTGCGCGACGAAATCGAAGGTTCCGGTATCCTGAGCAAAGACGACATCATCGAAGTGATGAAGAAGCTCATCGATATCCGTAACGGTAAAGGCGAAGTCGATGATATCGACCACCTCGGCAACCGTCGTATCCGTTCCGTAGGCGAAATGGCGGAAAACCAGTTCCGCGTTGGCCTGGTACGTGTTGAGCGTGCGGTGAAAGAGCGTCTGTCTCTGGGCGATCTGGATACCCTGATGCCTCAGGATATGATCAACGCCAAGCCGATTTCTGCAGCAGTGAAAGAGTTCTTTGGTTCCAGCCAGCTGTCTCAGTTTATGGACCAGAACAACCCGCTGTCTGAGATTACGCACAAACGTCGTATCTCTGCACTCGGCCCAGGCGGTCTGACCCGTGAACGCGCAGGCTTCGAAGTTCGAGACGTACACCCGACTCACTACGGTCGCGTATGTCCAATCGAAACGCCTGAAGGTCCGAACATCGGTCTGATCAACTCCCTGTCCGTGTATGCACAGACTAACGAATACGGCTTCCTCGAGACTCCGTACCGTAAAGTGACCGACGGTGTTGTAACTGACGAAATTCATTACCTGTCTGCTATCGAAGAAGGCAACTACGTTATCGCTCAGGCGAACTCCAACCTGGATGACGAAGGCCACTTTGTAGAAGATCTGGTTACCTGCCGTAGCAAAGGCGAATCCAGCTTGTTCAGCCGCGACCAGGTTGACTACATGGACGTATCCACCCAGCAGGTGGTATCCGTCGGTGCGTCCCTGATCCCGTTCCTGGAACACGATGACGCCAACCGTGCATTGATGGGTGCGAACATGCAACGTCAGGCGGTTCCGACTCTGCGCGCTGATAAGCCGCTGGTTGGTACCGGTATGGAACGTGCTGTTGCCGTTGACTCCGGTGTTACTGCAGTGGCTAAACGTGGCGGTACCGTTCAGTACGTGGATGCTTCCCGTATCGTTATCAAAGTTAACGAAGACGAGATGTACCCGGGCGAAGCAGGTATCGACATTTATAACCTGACCAAATACACCCGTTCTAACCAGAACACCTGTATCAACCAGATGCCTTGTGTATCTCTGGGCGAGCCGGTTGAACGTGGTGATGTGCTGGCAGACGGTCCGTCCACCGACCTCGGTGAACTGGCGCTGGGTCAGAACATGCGCGTGGCATTCATGCCATGGAATGGTTACAACTTCGAAGACTCCATCCTCGTATCCGAGCGTGTTGTCCAGGAAGACCGTTTCACTACCATCCACATTCAGGAACTGGCATGTGTGTCCCGTGACACCAAGCTGGGGCCAGAAGAGATCACCGCTGACATCCCGAACGTGGGTGAAGCTGCGCTCTCCAAACTGGATGAATCCGGTATCGTTTATATCGGTGCGGAAGTGACCGGTGGCGACATTCTGGTTGGTAAGGTAACGCCGAAAGGTGAAACCCAGCTGACGCCAGAAGAGAAGCTGCTGCGTGCAATCTTCGGTGAGAAAGCGTCTGACGTTAAAGACTCTTCTCTGCGCGTGCCAAACGGTGTTTCCGGTACGATTATCGACGTTCAGGTCTTTACTCGCGATGGCGTAGAAAAAGACAAACGTGCGCTGGAAATCGAAGAGATGCAGCTGAAGCAGGCGAAAAAAGACCTGTCTGAAGAACTGCAGATCCTCGAAGCTGGCCTGTTCAGCCGTATCTACGCTGTGCTGGTTTCCGGTGGTGTTGAAGCTGAGAAGCTCGACAAACTGCCGCGTGACCGCTGGTTAGAACTCGGCCTGACCGACGAAGAGAAACAGAATCAGCTGGAGCAACTGGCTGAGCAGTACGACGAACTGAAACACGAATTCGAGAAAAAACTCGAAGCGAAACGCCGTAAAATCACTCAGGGCGACGATCTGGCACCGGGCGTGCTGAAGATTGTTAAGGTTTATCTGGCGGTTAAACGTCGGATCCAGCCTGGTGATAAGATGGCAGGTCGTCACGGTAACAAGGGTGTAATCTCTAAGATCAACCCGATCGAAGATATGCCACACGATGCTAACGGTACGCCGGTAGATATCGTACTGAACCCGCTGGGCGTACCATCGCGTATGAACATCGGTCAGATCCTTGAAACCCACCTGGGTATGGCTGCAAAAGGTATCGGCGATAAGATCAACGCCATGCTGAAACAGCAGCAGGAAGTCGCGAAACTGCGCGAATTCATCCAGCGTGCTTACGATCTGGGTTCAGATGTTCGTCAGAAAGTTGACCTGAATACCTTCAGCGATGAAGAAGTTCTGCGTCTGGCTGAAAACCTGAAAAAAGGTATGCCGATCGCAACGCCGGTATTTGACGGTGCGAAAGAGTCTGAAATCAAGGAACTGTTACAGCTGGGTGGCCTGCCGACTTCCGGTCAGATCACACTGTTCGACGGTCGTACCGGTGAGCAGTTCGAGCGCCAGGTTACCGTTGGCTACATGTACATGCTGAAACTGAACCACCTGGTTGATGACAAGATGCATGCGCGTTCTACCGGTTCTTACAGCCTGGTTACTCAGCAGCCGCTGGGTGGTAAGGCGCAGTTCGGTGGTCAGCGCTTCGGGGAGATGGAAGTGTGGGCGCTGGAAGCATATGGCGCAGCATACACCCTGCAGGAAATGCTCACCGTTAAGTCTGATGACGTGAACGGTCGTACTAAGATGTATAAAAACATCGTGGACGGCAACCATCAGATGGAACCAGGCATGCCGGAATCCTTCAACGTACTGTTGAAAGAGATTCGTTCGCTGGGTATCAACATCGAGCTGGAAGACGAGTAACTCTCGATCAAACAGGTCACTGGTGCTGGCGTAACAGCCAGCGCCAGATTGTGCTAACTCCGACGGGAGCAAATCCGTGAAAGATTTATTAAAGTTTCTGAAAGCGCAGACTAAAACCGAAGAGTTTGATGCGATCAAAATTGCTCTGGCCTCGCCAGACATGATCCGTTCATGGTCTTTCGGTGAAGTTAAGAAGCCGGAAACCATCAACTACCGTACGTTCAAACCTGAACGTGACGGCCTTTTCTGCGCCCGTATCTTTGGGCCGGTAAAAGACTACGAGTGCCTGTGCGGTAAGTACAAGCGCCTGAAACACCGTGGTGTGATCTGTGAGAAGTGCGGCGTTGAAGTGACCCAGACTAAAGTACGCCGTGAGCGTATGGGCCACATCGAGCTGGCGTCTCCGACTGCTCATATCTGGTTCCTGAAATCTCTGCCGTCCCGTATCGGTCTGCTGCTTGATATGCCGCTGCGCGATATCGAGCGCGTACTGTACTTCGAATCTTATGTAGTTATCGAAGGCGGTATGACTAACCTGGAACGTCAACAGATCCTGACTGAAGAGCAGTATCTGGACGCGCTGGAAGAATTCGGTGACGAATTCGACGCGAAGATGGGTGCGGAAGCTATTCAGGCTCTGCTGAAAAGCATGGATCTGGAGCAAGAGTGTGAAACTCTGCGCGAAGAGCTGAACGAAACCAACTCTGAAACCAAGCGTAAGAAGCTGACCAAGCGTATCAAACTGCTGGAAGCCTTCGTACAGTCTGGCAACAAGCCAGAGTGGATGATCCTGACCGTTCTGCCGGTTCTGCCGCCAGATCTGCGTCCGCTGGTTCCGCTGGATGGTGGTCGTTTCGCAACGTCGGATCTGAACGATCTGTATCGTCGCGTTATCAACCGTAACAACCGTCTGAAGCGTCTGCTGGATCTGGCTGCGCCGGACATCATCGTACGCAACGAAAAACGTATGCTGCAGGAAGCGGTTGACGCCCTGCTGGATAACGGTCGTCGCGGTCGTGCGATCACCGGTTCTAACAAACGTCCTCTGAAATCTTTGGCCGACATGATCAAAGGTAAGCAGGGTCGTTTCCGTCAGAACCTGCTCGGTAAGCGTGTTGACTACTCCGGTCGTTCTGTAATCACCGTAGGTCCATACCTGCGTCTGCATCAGTGCGGTCTGCCGAAGAAAATGGCACTGGAACTGTTCAAACCGTTCATCTACGGCAAGCTGGAGCTGCGTGGCCTGGCCACCACCATCAAAGCCGCTAAGAAAATGGTTGAGCGTGAAGAAGCTGTCGTTTGGGATATCCTGGACGAAGTTATCCGCGAACACCCGGTACTGCTGAACCGTGCACCAACACTGCACCGTCTGGGTATCCAGGCATTTGAACCGGTACTGATCGAAGGTAAAGCTATCCAGCTGCACCCGCTGGTTTGTGCGGCATATAACGCCGACTTCGATGGTGACCAGATGGCTGTTCACGTACCGCTGACGCTGGAAGCCCAGCTCGAAGCGCGTGCGCTGATGATGTCTACCAACAACATCCTGTCTCCGGCGAACGGCGAACCTATCATCGTTCCGTCTCAGGACGTTGTATTGGGTCTGTACTACATGACCCGTGACTGTGTTAACGCCAAAGGCGAAGGCATGGTGCTGACTGGCCCGAAAGAAGCTGAGCGTATCTATCGCGCAGGTCTGGCCTCTCTGCATGCGCGCGTTAAAGTGCGTATCACCGAATACGAAAAAGATGAAAACGGCGAATTCGTTGCGAAAACCAGCCTGAAAGACACGACCGTTGGCCGTGCCATTCTGTGGATGATCGTACCGAAAGGTCTGCCTTTCTCCATCGTCAACCAGGCGCTAGGCAAGAAAGCTATCTCCAAAATGCTGAACACCTGTTACCGCATTTTGGGCCTGAAGCCGACCGTTATCTTCGCTGACCAGACAATGTATACCGGTTTTGCATATGCAGCGCGTTCAGGTGCATCTGTTGGTATTGATGACATGGTCATCCCAGAGAAGAAACACGAGATCATCTCTGAAGCGGAAGCTGAAGTTGCTGAGATCCAGGAGCAGTTCCAGTCTGGTCTGGTAACCGCGGGCGAACGCTATAACAAAGTTATCGATATCTGGGCTGCGGCGAACGATCGTGTATCCAAAGCGATGATGGATAACCTGCAAACCGAAACCGTTATTAACCGTGACGGCGTAGAAGAGCAGCAGGTTTCCTTCAACAGCATCTACATGATGGCCGACTCCGGTGCGCGTGGTTCTGCAGCACAGATTCGTCAGCTGGCAGGTATGCGTGGTCTGATGGCGAAGCCAGATGGCTCCATCATCGAAACGCCAATCACCGCGAACTTCCGTGAAGGTCTGAACGTACTCCAGTACTTCATCTCTACTCACGGTGCTCGTAAAGGTCTGGCGGATACCGCACTGAAAACAGCGAACTCCGGTTATCTGACTCGTCGTCTGGTTGACGTCGCGCAGGACCTGGTTGTTACTGAAGACGATTGCGGCACTCTGGAAGGCATCACCATGACCCCGGTTATCGAGGGTGGTGACGTTAAAGAGCCGCTGCGCGATCGCGTTCTGGGTCGTGTAACTGCTGAAGACGTTCTGAAGCCGGGTACGGCGGATATTCTGGTTCCACGCAACACGCTGCTGCACGAACAGTGGTGTGATCTGCTGGAAGAGAACTCCGTAGACTCCGTTAAAGTCCGTTCCGTTGTATCTTGTGACACTGACTTTGGTGTATGTGCGCACTGCTATGGTCGTGACCTGGCGCGTGGCCACATCATCAACAAAGGTGAAGCAATCGGCGTTATCGCGGCACAGTCCATCGGTGAGCCGGGTACACAGCTGACGATGCGTACGTTCCACATCGGTGGTGCGGCATCTCGTGCGGCTGCTGAATCCAGCATCCAGGTGAAAAACAAAGGTAGCATCCGTCTGAGCAACGCGAAGTCGGTTGTGAACTCCAGCGGTAAACTGGTTATCACCTCACGTAACACCGAACTGAAACTGATCGACGAATTCGGCCGTACCAAAGAAAGCTATAAAGTGCCTTACGGCTCCGTTATGGCGAAAGGTGATGGCGAACAGGTTGCTGGCGGCGAAACCGTAGCAAACTGGGATCCGCACACCATGCCGGTTATCACCGAAGTGAGTGGTTTCGTCCGCTTTACTGACATGATCGACGGCCAGACCATTACTCGTCAGACCGACGAACTGACCGGTCTGTCTTCTCTGGTGGTTCTGGATTCTGCAGAGCGTACTGCGGGTGGTAAAGACCTGCGTCCGGCACTGAAAATTGTTGATGCTCAGGGCAACGACGTTCTGATCCCAGGCACCGATATGCCTGCTCAGTACTTCCTGCCGGGTAAAGCGATTGTTCAGCTGGAAGATGGCGTACAGATCAGCTCTGGTGACACCCTGGCGCGTGTTCCGCAGGAATCCGGCGGTACCAAGGATATCACCGGTGGTCTGCCGCGCGTTGCGGACCTGTTCGAAGCACGTCGTCCGAAAGAGCCGGCAATCCTGGCTGAAATCAGCGGCATCATTTCCTTCGGTAAAGAAACCAAAGGTAAACGTCGTCTGGTTATCACCCCGGTAGACGGTAGCGAACCTTACGAAGAGATGATTCCGAAATGGCGTCAGCTCAACGTGTTCGAAGGTGAACGTGTAGAACGTGGTGACGTGGTTTCCGACGGTCCGGAAGCGCCGCACGACATCCTGCGTCTGCGTGGTGTGCATGCTGTAACTCGTTACATCGTTAACGAAGTTCAGGACGTATACCGTCTGCAGGGCGTTAAGATTAACGATAAACACATCGAAGTTATCGTTCGTCAGATGCTGCGTAAAGCCACCATCGAAAGCGCTGGTAGCTCCGACTTCCTGGAAGGCGAGCAGGTTGAATACTCCCGCGTCAAGATCGCAAACCGCGAGCTGGAAGCGAACGGCAAAGTGGGTGCAACGTTCTCCCGCGATCTGCTGGGTATCACCAAAGCGTCTCTGGCAACCGAGTCCTTCATCTCTGCAGCATCGTTCCAGGAAACCACGCGTGTCCTGACCGAAGCAGCTGTTGCAGGTAAACGTGATGAACTGCGCGGTCTGAAAGAGAACGTCATCGTGGGTCGTCTGATCCCGGCAGGTACTGGTTATGCGTACCACCAGGATCGTATGCGCCGTCGCGCAGCGGGCGAACTGCCAGCTGCACCGCAGGTAACTGCTGAAGATGCGTCTGCCAGCCTGGCAGAACTGCTGAACGCAGGCCTGGGCGGTTCTGACAACGATTAATCGTTGCCGACCATAATAAAAAACCCGCTTCGGCGGGTTTTTTTATGTCTATGTTATTTCTGATGGCGTTTATCAGGTCTACGAAGCCATCCGGCAGTGTCATTAATTTATCGGTGGTAACCGCCGATAAAGCTCAATCATATCGCCGGCCAGATCCTGAATCACCATGGCATTCATCAGGTGGTCCTGCGAATGGACGGTGATGAGATTAACCGGTAGTTTGCCAGTTCCTTCGTCAATACCGATCAGCTGGGTCTGGATTTTATGCGCTTGTTTGACGTATTCGCGTGATTCCGTCATCGCTTGTTCTGCACCGGAGAAATCACCTTTACGCGCCAGTTGCAATGCCGTCAGGGCCTGGCTGCGTGCAGCGCCAGCATTTACCAATAACTCCATGATGATCGTTTCTAACTCTTCCATACCATCACTCCAGTAGTTTCAGCGCCTTATCCAGTACCGCATCGCCTTTCATCATGCCGTAATCCATCATGTCGATAACGGCGACCTTTTTGCCTAGTGGGTCGGCGATCGCCTGTAGCTTGGCCTGTTCATACTTAACCTGTGGACCGAGCAAAACGATATCCGCTGTAGCGATATTCTCTTCAAACTCGGCCACCGGGACGGCTTTGATAGTGACGTCGACGCCTTTTTTCTGGGCGGCATCTTTCATCCTTTGCACCAGCATGCTGGTGGACATTCCGGCGGCACAGCATAAAACGATGTTTTTCATAAGCAGTCTCGATCAACATGTGTGAGTTGATAATTATCGCGAGCCAGCTATAGCAACAACTGCTTTGCAACGATTGTGTGCAAGGCATCACAAAGAAAGCCGCTTTTTCTGAAACCGGTTACAAAAAGAGGCAGAACCCTGCGATCTGGACCAGGGCCAGCGGCTTTTTGACTCGCTTATCACATGCTGGAATATATAATTACTGTCAATAAATACATGTTATAAAAAACAGTATTGACAGCGTTTTTTAAACCCGTATGTTAATACTTAACAGCGGAGAAATTGTAGTTTGCTGTTAACGTAGTAAGTGTTAGTAGAGCTTGATTGGGGTTTGCGATAAAGGCCACGAAGTATTTTTTGTATGGGATAGTCGATGCTGAAAACGCTATCTTTTCACTTCGACAATGCTTTCAGGCCACGTAGTTGATATATCTAATCGCAAAAAGTCAGTAAAACGCGACGATGTAATGCCATGATTTTATAGTAAATATTTGTGATTCTGCTTTTCTGGTTATCACAAGGGAAATAAGGCAACGCATCAAAGAGTATATGTCGCGAGGGGAAGTGTACTTGTTTAGGTCACCAGCCTTGAGTTCTATTATCAAGCGGGTGGAATGTGTTTAACGGTAAATAGAGGAAAGCTTTAGTTAGTATCAATATCCAATATTATCTATAGTAAACGTGTACATTTTAAAGTAGTACCATCAGCAGTATTAAATCGTTAAGTTTATTAATGTTAAATTTGAAGTGTGTAGTAACGTAAAGCCCTGACTGCAATAGTCGGGGCTTTTGTTCATTGTAGATCAAGCTGTTATCCAGGATGCTTAGCCGCGATGGTTCAACATTGCATCACTCAGTGGGTATTAAAAAAATTAATGCTTGCTTAATGATTAGAAGTAGGTCTACTATAGCGGCATCGGTTTGGAACACAGACCTTATGCAAGCAGTTTTAGTAAAGCAGTTCTCAGTTCAAGCGTTATCCTCAGATACTCTTCTTCATGAGCCTCCTCCCTAAGTGCCCCATAAGTTAATTTCTGCAAACAGGCCATCTTCGCTGCATAAGCGGCTCAAAAACATGAAAGGAAGTATCTATGTCTAACAAAATGACTGGTTTAGTAAAATGGTTTAACTCTGATAAAGGCTTCGGCTTTATCACTCCTCAGGACGGTAGCAAGGATGTGTTTGTGCATTTCTCCGCTATCCAGAGTAACGATTTTAAAACGTTAGACGAAGGTCAAAAGGTGGAGTTCTCCGTGGAGAATGGCGCTAAAGGCCCGTCTGCTGTTAACGTTGTCGCGCTGTAATCGCCGATAATTTCACGAACGCTTACGATAGCGATGAAGGCCAGAGCCCGAGCAGTTAAGTGCCAGTGAAGAAAAAACCCGCGAAAGCGGGTTTTTTTGTTTATGCGATTGCTCCTGACCTACGGTACCTGTGAAGCGCGCCCCAGATAGCTGTCCCAGTCTTTCCACACGGGCTGTAAACCCTGGGCCATGAGTGCTTCAGCAACGGCTTCTGGGCGACGATCGTCGTGCGGGGAGAACTGTTCCAGTTCGGGGTGGTTATCGGCATAACCACCGGGCTGGGTTTTTGAGAAGGCGCTGACGTTGTTGATCGCCAACGGGATCACATGGTCACGAAACCATGGCGATTCGCGGGTGGAGAGCGACAGCTCAATTTCTGGCGCCAGTAAACGAAACGCGCAAATGGTCTGGACCAACTGTCGCTCATCCATGATCGATGCAGGCTCAACGCCTCCGGTGCATGGGCGCAGGCGAGGGAAGGAGATAGAGTAACGGCTCTGCCAGTAATGCTGCTGCATCCATAGCAGATGTTCAGCCACCATATAGCAATCAACCCGCCAGCTGTCGGACAAACCAATCAACGCGCCAAGACCGATTTTGTCGATCCCTGCGCGGCCCAGCCTGTCCGGCGTTTCCAGGCGCCAGAAGAAATCCTGCTTTTTCCCTTTTAAATGGTGACGAGCGTAAGTTGCCTCATGATAACTCTCCTGATACACCATTACGCCATCCAGCCCCAGCGTCTTCAGCTCTGCATATTCAGCCTCTGACAACGGCTGTACCTCCATCTGTAAAGAGGCGAACTGGCGGCGAATGGCAGGCAAATGGCGACGAAAGTAATCCATCCCCACTTTTGCCTGATGTTCACCGGTGACCAGCAGCAGATGCTCAAAACCCAGCTCACGGATAGCCGCACACTCCCGTGTTATCTCATCTTCGTCCAGCGTTTTGCGTTTGATACGGTTGCTCATCGAAAAACCGCAGTAGGTGCAGTCGTTGGCGCAAAGGTTGGAGAGATACAACGGCACGTAAAAGCTCACCGTGTTACCAAAACGCTGACGGGTGAGCTTCTGCGCCCGCTGCGCCAGCGGCTCCAGATAATCGGCGGCGGCAGGAGAGAGCAATGCCATCAGATCGTCGCGACTAAGATGCGAAGCGTTGAGGGCGCGCTCCACGTCAGCGGCGGTTTTACCGTTGATACGCAGGCGGATGTCATCCCAGTCCAGCTGTCGCCAGCGGTCGCTGAACGTTTTCATGCGAAGGCCTCCAGGAATCCGGTTAACGGGCTGGTGGGACTTGCCTGCGAACTTTTGCTTCCTGGTACCGCCTGGCGTGCCAGCAAGCCAGCTTCAACGGCCAGGCGGAAGGCGGTTGCCATCATCACCGGGCTGTCGGCTACCGCGATTGCCGTATTGACCAGCACCGCGTCGGCACCCATTTCTAGCGCCTGCGTGGCGTGGCTGGGGACGCCGATGCCTGCATCAACCACCACCGGCACGGTCGCCTGTTGGATAATAATCTCCAGCATCGCTTTGGTTTCCAGTCCCTGATTAGAACCGATGGGCGCGCCGAGCGGCATGACTGCAGAACAGCCTACTTCTTCCAGTCGTTTGCACAGCACCGGATCTGCGCCACAGTAAGGCAGTACCACGAAGCCCTTTTTCACCAGTACTTCTGCGGCTTTCAATGTTTCGATTGGATCGGGTAACAGCCAGCGGGCGTCCGGATGGATTTCTAATTTCAGCCAGTTTGTGCCCAGCGCTTCACGCGCTAACTGGGCAGCAAAAATCGCCTCTTCAGCGGTTTTTGCTCCTGAAGTGTTGGGCAACAGCGTCACACCAGCTTCTATCAGCGGCGCCAGAATGGCGTCGTTGTGCTGACGTAAATCCACGCGCTTCATTGCCAGCGTCACCAGTTGGCTGCCGGAGGCGCGAATCGCCTCGACCATCAGCTGCGATGAAGCAAATTTTCCGGTGCCGGTGAACAGATGCGAATCAAACGTTTTGTCGGCAATACGTAACATATCAACCCCCTGCAATAACCTGAAAAAGCAGGATCTGGTCGCCTTCCTGCACGATTTGCTGCTCCCACTGCTCGCGCGGCAGGATCTGCTGATTGAGCGCCAGCGCCGCGCCAGGTTTAAGCTGATTAAGCGCAGTGAGCAGCCCACTGACGGTTTGTCCTTCGGCGCACTGCATCGGCTCATCATTGAACTGAATCTGCATGTTGCCCTCCGCATACCGGGCAGCCGCTGGCACGTCGTAGTGCGAAGCTGCGCCACTGGCTGGTTTTACCGTCAAACAGGCGTAGCTCTCCGCTGGGCGTCTCAATACCGCTGAGCAATTTAATCGCTTCCAGCGCCTGCAAGGTGCCCATTACGCCCACAACCGGCCCGACGATACCGGCGGTACGGCAATTGCGTTCGGGCTCTACATCGTCCGGCCACAGGCAGCGGTAACATCCTTGTTCCCACGGGGGCGTCAGCACCATCAGTTGGCCGCCAAAGCCGACGGCGCTGGCGGTGACGAGCGGGGTGTTGAGCGTTACGCAGGCGGCGTTAATTTCCTGGCGCGTGGCCATGTTATCGGTACAGTCGAGCACCACATCGGCACGCGCTACCGCATGCCGAAGCGCATCGCCTTTCAGTCGCTGCTGGAGCGATACCAGTTCGATATCCGGGTTGAGCCGCGCCAGGCGCTGCTGGGCAACCTGCGATTTTGAACGTGCGATATCATCAGTGGTAAACAGGATCTGGCGCTGCAGATTGCTCAGATGAATGTCGTCATCGTCTACCAGCGTCAGTTTTCCGATGCCTGCTCCCGCCAGATACAGCGCGGCAGGCGAACCTAACCCGCCTAAACCGACAATCAGCACATGGCTATCGAGTAGTTTTTGCTGGCCTTCAATGGCGATATCGCCGAGCAGGATCTGCCGGCTGTAACGCATAAAGTCGCGGTCATTCATCGCCCACTCCCGCGATATCCAATAACTTCGCCGTGGTGGCCTGCCAGTCAGCCGCCTGGGTAATGGCGCTGACCACGGCAATGCTGCCGACGCCGGTCGCCAGTACTGCCGGGGCGCGCTCAAGGCTGATACCGCCAATGGCGACGGTCGGGTAATCCGCTAGTCGTTTAATATGGTTTGCCAGTTGCGTGAGTCCCTGCGGGGCGGAAGGCATCTGTTTGGTTTGCGTGGGGAAAACATGACCCAGCGCGATATAAGAAGGCTTAGCGGCGAGCGCGACGTCGATCTCCATATCATCGTGAGTGGAGACCCCCAGGCGCAGCCCCGCCGCCTGAATCGCCTTCAGGTCGGTGGTTTCAAGGTCTTCCTGGCCCAGATGTACGCCGTAAGCGCGGTGCTTAATTGCCAGACGCCAGTAGTCGTTGATAAACAGACGGGCGTTATAGCGACGACCCAGTTCAATGGCGGCCATAACGTCGGCTTCGACCTCTTCATCACGCTTATCTTTAATGCGCAGTTGGATCGTGCGTACGCCCGCCTGCAGCAAGCGTTCAATCCATTGCACGCTGTCCACCACCGGGTAAAGCCCGAGGCGAAACGGCACGGTCGGGAAATCAGGCTGGTACATTACGCCTCCTCTTTTTTGAGGTAGATTTCGCCGCCTTTGGCGCGGAAGTTCTCCGACATATCCGCCATGCCGACTTCAATCGTTTGTGCAGCAGCGTAGTCGCGAACCTCCTGGCTGATTTTCATCGAGCAGAACTTCGGCCCGCACATGGAGCAGAAGTGGGCGACCTTACCGGATTCCTGTGGCAGGGTTTCATCGTGGTAGGCACGGGCGGTGAACGGGTCGAGCGCGAGGTTAAACTGGTCTTCCCAGCGGAATTCGAAGCGCGCTTTCGACATGGCGTTATCGCGGATCTGTGCGCCCGGATGACCTTTTGCTAAGTCAGCTGCATGGGCGGCAATCTTGTAGGTAATCAACCCTTGTTTAACATCTTCTTTGTTCGGCAGGCCGAGGTGCTCTTTTGGCGTGACGTAGCACAGCATCGCGCAGCCAAACCAACCGATCATCGCCGCACCGATCCCGGAAGTGAAGTGGTCGTAGCCCGGCGCGATATCGGTGGTCAACGGTCCTAAAGTGTAGAACGGTGCTTCATGGCAGTGCTCCAGCTCTTCGGTCATGTTGCGCTGGATCATATGCATGGGCACATGACCTGGACCTTCTATCATCACCTGCACGTCGTATTCCCAGGCGATTTTGGTCAGCTCGCCCAGCGTATGCAGCTCGGAGAACTGCGCTTCGTCGTTCGCATCCTGAATTGAACCCGGGCGCAGGCCGTCACCCAGCGACAAAGAGACGTCGTAGGCGGCGCAGATTTCGCAAATCTCGCGGAAATGTTCGTACAGGAAGTTCTCTTTGTGATGAGAAAGGCACCATTTCGCCATAATT
This sequence comes from Citrobacter sp. Cpo030, assembly GCF_030333005.1. Lineage (NCBI taxonomy): Bacteria > Pseudomonadati > Pseudomonadota > Gammaproteobacteria > Enterobacterales > Enterobacteriaceae > Citrobacter > Citrobacter sp. Cpo030. The sequence continues at coordinate 19,951 of NZ_JAOWGT010000044.1, forward strand.
GAACCGCCGCGTGAGACAATGCCGGTCAGGCGTTTGGCAGTCATCGGCACGTAGCGCAGCAGCACGCCCGCGTGAATGGTGAAGTAGTCGACGCCCTGTTCAGCCTGCTCCAGCAACGTGTCGCGGAAGGCTTCCCAGGTGAGATCTTCGGCGATCCCGTTGACTTTCTCCAGCGCCTGGTAGATCGGCACAGTACCGATCGGTACCGGACTGTTACGCAGGATCCACTCGCGGGTTTCGTGGATATAGCGACCGGTGGAGAGATCCATCACCGTGTCAGCGCCCCAGCGCGTCGACCACACCAGCTTCTCTACCTCTTCTTCAATGGAGGAGGTGACGGCAGAGTTACCAATGTTGGCGTTAACCTTCACCAGGAAGTTGCGACCGATAATCATCGGTTCGGATTCCGGGTGGTTGATGTTGGCAGGAATAATCGCGCGGCCCGCGGCCACTTCATTACGCACGAATTCCGGCGTGATGTTTTCCGGCAGGCGTGCACCAAAGTTCATCCCCGGATGCTGGTGACGCAGCACTTCACTGCGAATGCGCTCGCGGCCCATGTTTTCACGGATGGCGATGAACTCCATCTCCGGGGTCACTATTCCCTGGCGGGCGTAGTGCAGTTGGGTGACTCGCTTACCCGCTTTGGCACGCTTTGGCGTCAGCAGGCCGGTGAAACGCAGCTCGTCCAGGCCATCGTCGGCCAGACGTTCTTTGGTATAAGCGGAACTCCGGTCGTCTAATTCTTCGCTATCGTTACGCGCCGCAATCCACGGCTGGCGCAGCTTTGCCAGACCCTGCTGGACGTTAATCGCCACGTCAGGATCGCCATACGGTCCGGAGGTGTCGTATACCGGAACGGCTTCGTTCTCTTCGAACTGCGGGTTGTCTTTGCTACCGCCAGTCAGTGTTGGGCTGAGCTGAATTTCGCGCATCGGAATGCGGATATCCGGCTGCGAACCGGTAATATAAATGCGTTTTGAGTTAGGGAAGGCGGTCCCTTCCAGGGTATCGATAAAGTGTTGGGCTTGAGCGCGCTGTTCGCGGCGTGATGGTTTAGTAGTGGCAGACATAGCTCATTCCAAATAAAAGTAAGGATATGGCTTGTCAGACGACGGATGAAGCAAGAGAGAAGCTCGCCCGGGGGCGATGCTATTGTAGATTGACTCTTGTTCCCTTCGCAGGTTTTAACCTGATCAGGTTCCGCGGATCCCGAATTAACGGTCTCAGCCTTTTCCACTCATGCTGCTGTGGAAAATAAGCACTCCGACAAGAAGTAACCTCAGTAAAGAGGTAATGAATGTAAACTACGCGTTAATGCCGTAAATCTCAAGCATGACGTTTGAGAGTGCTACTCTCGTGCATCGCGTCAAATACCAGCATGATCAGCTTATCTTCCAGCACGAATCGGGCTTCCAGTGCCTCGCCGAGATCTGATAAAACCTGTTGAAATTCAAGGAAGTTATCATGATCAATCGCCGTTTCCAGGCTGGAGTCATAGTAGTCCATGATCAGCTGCGTATTGGCTTCCAGCAGCGGCCAAATTTTTGTGGCTTTTAAAAGCTGCCCGTTCCCTTCCAATTTATGGAGAATACGTTCATAAATACTGAAGTGTCCGGTGGAGAGGTAATCGACCAGGCTCTGACAAAAATCATCCAGCGCCTTTTCATTGAGTCGCATGTACGATTCTTTGCCAGGCTTAATGCCAACCAGATTGTAGTAAGCCACGAGCAGGTGCTTACGTACATGTAGCCAGCGATCAACCAGTTTATTACTTCCTCCGACGTGCTCCGTCAGGCTTTCCAGCTGGTTTAGCATGATTGACTCCGCAAGATGGTGTTTAGGAACTGCTCACCCGTAAATGTAAAAATAATGTAAACAACATGCCTGTGAAGCAAAGGTTGCGCAAGAGATATGGATCGTATAATTGAAAAATTAGATAGCGGCTGGTGGATCGTCAGTCATGAGCAAAAGTTATGGTTACCTCATGGCGAGCTACCTTATGGCGACGCAGCCCGTTTTGATCTGATTGGTCAGCGCGCGCTGCCAATAGGCGAGTGGGAAGGGGAGACTGTCTGGCTGGTGCAGCAGCAGCGTCGACACGATATGGGGTCGGTGCGCCAGGTCATTGACCAGGATGTTGGCCTGTTTCAACTGGCCGGACGCGGCGTACAGCTGGCGGAGTTCTATCGCTCGCATAAATTCTGCGGCTACTGCGGCCATCCCATGCACCCGAGTAAAACGGAGTGGGCGATGCTCTGTAGCCACTGCCGTGAACGTTATTACCCGCAAATTGCCCCGTGCATAATCGTCGCTATTCGCCGAGATGATTCCATCCTGCTTGCCCAACATGTTCGCCATCGTAACGGCGTGCATACCGTACTGGCGGGTTTTGTCGAAGTGGGTGAGACCTTAGAACAGGCGGTGGCGCGTGAAGTTATGGAGGAAAGCGGTATTAAGGTGAAAAACCTGCGCTATGTCACTTCTCAGCCATGGCCGTTCCCGCAGTCTTTGATGACCGCATTTATGGCGGAGTATGATAGCGGCGATATCGTCATCGACCCGAAAGAGCTGCTGGGAGCGAACTGGTATCGCTATGACGACTTACCGCTCTTACCCCCGCCGGGTACTGTCGCGCGTCGATTGATTGAAGACACTGTGGCAATGTGTCGGGCTGAGTACGAGTAAAGAGCGAGTGATGATACACTGATGGACTGACGCAATAAGGAACTGCAAAAATGACCGAACTGAAGAACGATCGTTATCTGCGTGCGCTGCTGCGCCAGCCCGTTGATGTCACTCCGGTATGGATGATGCGCCAGGCAGGCCGCTATCTACCGGAATACAAAGCTACCCGTGCCGAAGCGGGCGATTTTATGGCGCTGTGCAAAAATGCCGAGCTGGCCTGCGAAGTCACGCTGCAGCCGCTGCGTCGCTATAAACTTGATGCCGCGATCCTCTTCTCGGATATCCTGACGATCCCGGATGCGATGGGACTCGGGCTGTATTTTGAAGCAGGAGAAGGTCCACGCTTCACCTCTCCGATTACCAGCAAGGCTGACGTCGACAAACTGCCGATCCCGGACCCGGAAGATGGGCTGGGGTACGTGATGAACGCGGTGCGTACTATCCGCCGTGAACTGAAAGGCGAAGTGCCGCTGATCGGCTTCTCCGGTAGTCCGTGGACGCTGGCGACCTACATGGTTGAAGGCGGCAGCAGCAAAGCCTTCACCGTGATTAAAAAGATGATGTACGCCGATCCTAAAGCGCTGCATCTGCTGCTTGATAAGCTGGCGAAGAGCGTCACGCTGTACCTGAACGCGCAGATCAAAGCGGGCGCGCAGTCGGTGATGATTTTCGACACCTGGGGTGGCGTGCTGACCGGTCGCGACTATCAGCAGTTCTCCCTGTACTACATGCACAAAATTGTCGATGGCCTGCTGCGCGAGAACGAAGGTCGTCGCGTACCGGTGACCCTGTTTACCAAAGGCGGTGGTCAGTGGCTGGAAGCGATGGCGGAAACCGGCTGTGATGCGTTAGGTCTCGACTGGACCACTGACATTGCCGATGCGCGTCGTCGTGTTGGTCATAAAGTGGCGCTACAGGGCAATATGGATCCGTCCATGCTGTATGCGCCGCCAGCCCGCATCGAAGAAGAGGTGGCGACAGTTCTGGCAGGATTCGGTCAGGGTGAAGGGCATGTCTTTAACCTGGGCCACGGCATTCATCAGGACGTCCCGCCAGAACATGCGGGTGTCTTTGTGGAGGCGGTACATCGGTTGTCCGAACAGTACCACCGCTAAGGAGTCATCATGGGTCTCGCGTCATTACGCGCGCAGCAGCTTGAACTGGCTTCTTCAGTGATCCGCGAGGATCGTCTGAAGAACGATCCGCCGGATCTGATCGGCGGGGCGGACGTTGGGTTTGAGCAGGGTGGTGAAGTGACGCGAGCCGCAATAGTCTTACTGAAGTATCCCACGCTTGAACTGGTCGAATACAAGGTGGCGCGTATCGCCACCACCATGCCCTACATACCCGGATTTCTCTCCTTTCGTGAAACTCCCGCGCTGATGGCCGCCTGGCAACTGCTCTCGTACAAGCCAGATCTGCTGTTCGTTGACGGTCATGGCATTTCTCACCCGCGTCGTCTGGGCGTGGCCAGCCATTTTGGCCTGCTGGTGGACGTGCCAACGATTGGTGTGGCGAAAAAACGATTGTGCGGCAAGTTTGAACCGCTCGCTGCTGAACCTGGTGCGCTAGCGCCGTTGCTGGATAAAGGCGAACAACTGGCATGGGTCTGGCGCAGCAAAGCGCGCTGTAACCCGTTGTTTATTTCTACGGGCCACCGCGTGAGTATGGACAGCGCACTAGCGTGGGTTCAACGCTGTATGAACGGCTATCGTTTGCCGGAACCAACACGCTGGGCGGATGCGGTGGCATCCGAACGCCCGGCTTTTACTCGGCTTGCAGCAAAAACGCCCCATATCGGGTAAACTGCGGCTAATTTCCGTATTTGAGAACTCATCATGTTACAAAATCCGATTCACCTGCGTCTGGAGAAGCTGGAAAGCTGGCAGCACGTCACGTTTATGGCTTGTCTGTGCGAACGCATGTACCCAAACTACGCCATGTTCTGCAAGCAAACTGAATTTGGCGATGGACAGATTTACCGCCGAATTCTGGATCTGATTTGGGAAGCGCTGACGGTTAAAGACGCGAAAATCAATTTCGACAGCCAGCTGGAAAAGTTTGAAGAGGCCATTCCTTCTGCAGACGATTACGATCTGTACGGCGTTTATCCGGCGATTGATGCCTGTGTGGCATTAAGCGAACTGATGCATTCGCGTCTTAGTGGTGAAACGCTGGAGCATGCAATTGAAGTGAGTAAGGCTTCGATTACGACGGTTGCGATGCTGGAAATGACTCAGGCTGGTCGCGAAATGACCGATGAAGAGCTCAAAGAGAACCCTGCCGTTGAGCAAGAATGGGATATTCAGTGGGAAATTTTCCGACTTTTAGCCGACTGTGAAGAACGAGATATTGAGCTGATAAAAGGGCTGCGTGCAGACCTGCGCGAGGCTGGCGAGAGCAATATTGGTATAAATTTTCAGCAATGACACCACAAAACGTGATTTAACGCCTGATTTGTCGTGCCTGAAGGCTTCCCATCTGCCCCCGGTCTGGTCTACATTTGGGGGGCGAAAAAAAGTGGCTATCGGTGCGTGTATGCAGGAGAGTGCTTTTCTGGCATTTCCGTCGCACTCGATGCTTAGCAAGCGATAAACACATTGTAAGGATAACTTATGAACAAGACTCAACTGATTGATGTAATTGCAGACAAAGCAGAACTGTCTAAAACACAGGCTAAAGCTGCTCTGGAATCCACTCTGGCTGCTATTACTGAGTCTCTGAAAGAAGGCGATGCTGTACAACTGGTTGGTTTCGGTACCTTCAAAGTGAACCACCGTGCTGAGCGCACTGGCCGCAACCCGCAGACCGGTAAAGAAATCAAAATCGCCGCAGCTAACGTACCGGCATTTGTTTCTGGTAAAGCACTGAAAGACGCGGTTAAGTAATTCGCGTGGCAGTGAACAGTTTTAACGAAGGGGCGGTTTCGCCCCTTTTGTCCATCTGGCGTCATACGCTTTGGCTTTCAGGTGTTCTGTTACTGTCTGCCTGCGGTAGCCATTCTGAGCTTCCTCCTTTCACGGCCAGCGGCTATGTTGGCGATCAGGGGGCGGTACGCATTTGGCGTAAAGACTCCGGTGACGATGTTCACTTGCTCTCGGTATTTAGTCCGTGGCGTAAAGGCGAAACCACTACCAGTGAATACCGCTGGCAGGGTGATTCGCTCTCTCTGATAGAACTCAACGTTTACAGTAAACCGGCTGAACATGTCCGTATACGCTTCGATGACCGGGGCGAACTCAGCTTCATGCAGCGTGAAGTCGACGGGCAAAAGCAGCAGCTTTCCAGCGATCAAATCGCGCTTTACCGCTATCGCGCCGATCAAATTCGCCAGACCAGCGATGCGCTGCGTCAGGGCCGGGTGATATTGCGTCAGGGACGTTGGCATGCGGATAACACGGTCACAACCTGTGAAGGTGAAACGCTGAAGCCAGACCTGGAGTCGTGGGCGATAAACCATATCGAGCGCCGCCAGAGACATTCATCCGTAGAGGTGAGTGTGGCATGGCTGGAAGCGCCCGAAGGGTCGCAGCTACTGCTGGTCGCCAATGAAGATTTTTGTCACTGGCAGCCTACAGCCAAAACTTTCTGAAAACCTGAAGACAGGTAATCAGCAGGCCTGATCCCTATAGCGTCATCAGGCATTAAGTCTTTTACCAGTGCCCCATTCCCATATGGCCGCCGCCGCGATGGTTACCGCCACCGCCGCATCCGCCATAGCCCATACCCGCGCCACGTGGCACGCCAGCCTGCGCCATTGCGACATCGCGTTTAACGCGCTGCTCGTCCAGAGACTGATTCAACGCTTCCATCTCTTTTGCCACGGCATTAATTTTTGCCGTGTCCGGCGAGCTGGCCGTTAATAGTGCATTGTACTCATAACGTTTGGATGTCAGCTGTTGACGCAACGCGCTGGTCTGGGAGTAGTAATCATCATAGATTTTCTGCGCGGCAGCCTGCTGTTCAGCGGTCATTGGGGTACCGCCCCGTTGCTGCATTCCGTCGCCATATCCCCAGTGATTCTGCGCCAGTACCGGGGTGGAGCCCAGTGCGATAAGAGAAAGTGCAATCAGCGCCAGTTTGTTGTTCCGTTTCATGGTTCGTTCTCCTGTTGGTTAGCTTACATTCCCTTTTGCATCTTCCGTGCCAAAGCGGCAATCCCAGTCCTGCGGGCGTTGTACTCGCTGTCTTTGCAGGGAAACGAGTAAAAATGACTCGCCAGAACGCGCCTGCGGGTCATTTTTACCCGTTACTTTCAGCTGTTTGTGTCTGAGGGCAGGGTTATCAGGGGGAAAAAATGGCATGATTTCTGCTGTATACCTGCAACGATGAAAGGAACTGGCGGGGTGAAGGGAGAACGTATGCGTCTTTATAAGGATACGGTGGCAAAGTGGTTGAGCCGACTCTTGCTGGCGGCAATCCTGATTTTGGTCGGCTGGTTTTCGATTATGACCATTCGGGACTATGGGCGGGAAAGTGGTGCCGCGCGGCAAACGCTACTGGAAAAAGGCAGTGTGCTTATTCGCGCTCTGGAGTCTGGTACGCGCGTAGGCATGGGGATGCGCATGCATCATGCCCAGCAGCAGACGCTGTTGGAGGAAATGGCCGTACAACCTGGCGTGCTATGGTTTGCCGTCGTCGATGAGCATGGTGTCATTATTACCCACAGCAATTCCGCGATGGTCGGTAAAACGCTCTATTCATCGGATGTCCTGCGACAGCTTAGTCCAGGGGAGCAAGAAAGCTGGCGGAATATTGAGATCCCGGTGGGAGACGGTGAAAAAACGCCAGCCCTGGAAATTTATCGCCAGTTTCAGCCGATGTATGGTCCAGGACGCCACGGCATGGCGCGCTGCGCCAGCAATGATGGGCAGCTTATCTCCCCAGCACAAACCATATTTATCGCCTTTGATGCCAGCGATCTGATAGCGACTCAGGCAAGGGAGTGGCGTAACACACTGATAGTCCTGTCTGCGCTGGCGGCTGTGTTGCTGGCCACCGTGCTGACGTTCTTCTGGTATCAGCGCTATCAGCGCTCGTACAAAGAACTCCAGGATGCGATGAAGCGTAAAGAAAAACTGTTAGCACTTGGTCATCTTGCGGCTGGGGTGGCACATGAAATTCGTAACCCGCTTTCATCGATCAAAGGGTTAGCGAAGTATTTTGCCGAGCGAACCCCGGCAGGAGGCGAGTCGCATGAGCTGGCACAGGTGATGGCGAAAGAGGCGGATCGTTTAAATCGGGTGGTGAGCGAGTTGCTGGAGCTGGTGAAACCTGCACATCTGACACTGCAACAGGTGGATCTCAATGAGGTTATCACCCACTCATTACACCTGGTGAGTCAGGATGCGGCAAGCCGGGAAATCCAGCTCCGCTTTTCGGCCAATTGTACGCTGCCCGCTATCCAGGCCGATCCTGACCGACTGACTCAGGTTTTGTTGAATCTGTATCTGAACGCCATTCATGCGATTGGTCGTCAGGGCACGATCACGGTTGAAGCGAATGAAAGCAGCGGCGATCGCGTTAAAATTGTGGTTACCGATACTGGGAAGGGGATTGCGGCGGAACAGCTGGAGGCCATTTTTACGCCTTACTTTACGACCAAAGCTGACGGAACCGGTCTCGGGCTGGCGGTAGTGCAGAACATTATCGAACAGCATGGTGGCACCATTCAGGTGGCAAGCGTTGAGGGCAAAGGTGCGACCTTTACCCTTTGGCTGCCGACCAAAGCGAAACAACAGGATTAACAAGGATGACGCGCGGAAAAATCAATATTCTGGTAGTCGATGACGATATCAGCCACTGCACCATTTTACAGGCGCTGTTGCGCGGCTGGGGTTATGAGGTCGCGCTGGCCTATAGCGGGCGAGCGGCGCTGGAACAGGTGCGCGAACGCGTATTTGATTTAGTGTTGTGTGATGTACGCATGGCGGAGATGGACGGCATCGCAACGCTGAAAGAGATTAAAGCGCTGAATCCGGCGATTCCGGTCTTGATCATGACGGCGTTCTCCAGCGTGGAGACCGCCGTGGAGGCGCTAAAAACCGGGGCGCTGGACTACTTAATCAAGCCGCTGGATTTTGACCGTCTGCAGGAGACGCTGGAAAAGGCGCTGGCGCATACGCGGGAAACGGGCGCTGAACTGCCATCGGCGTCGGCTGCGCAGTTTGGCATGATTGGCAGCAGTCCGGCGATGCAGAAGTTGCTCAATGAAATCGCGATGGTTGCGCCCTCAGATGCCACAGTGCTCATTCACGGAGACTCCGGCACGGGTAAAGAGCTGGTGGCCCGGGCGCTGCATGCCAGCAGCGCCCGTCGCGATAAACCGCTGGTGACGCTCAACTGCGCGGCGCTTAATGAATCGCTGCTGGAGTCCGAACTTTTTGGTCACGAGAAAGGCGCGTTTACCGGGGCGGATAAACGGCGGGAAGGGCGCTTTGTGGAAGCTGATGGCGGCACGTTATTTCTTGATGAAATCGGTGATATTTCACCGCTGATGCAGGTGCGTCTGCTGCGGGCTATCCAGGAGCGAGAAGTGCAGCGCGTTGGCAGCAATCAGACTATTGCCGTTGATGTCCGGCTGATCGCCGCCACGCATCGCGATCTAGCGGAAGAAGTCAGCGCCGGGCGCTTTCGTCAGGATCTCTATTATCGCCTGAACGTCGTCACCATTGAAATGCCAGCGCTGTGCCAGCGCCGGGAAGATATTCCGATGCTAGCCGAACATTTTCTCCAGCGTTTTGCCGCGCGTAACCGTAAAGCGGTGAAAGGCTTTACTCCGCAGGCGATGGATCTGCTGATCCACTACGACTGGCCGGGCAATATTCGTGAACTGGAAAATGCGATTGAGCGCTCGGTGGTGCTGCTGACGGGGGAATATATTTCCGAACGCGAGTTGCCGATGGCGATTGCCGCGACGCCGATAAAAACGGAATTCAGTGGCGAGATCCAACCGCTGGTGGATGTCGAAAAAGAGGTGATTCTGGCGGCGCTGGAAAAAACGGGCGGCAATAAAACGAAAGCCGCCCGTCAGTTAGGCATTACGCGTAAAACGCTGCTGGCGAAAATTTCGCGTTAGCGTTGCTCGCGTTCAATGGCGCGCCAGCCGATGTCGTTACGGCTGAAGCTGCCATCCCAGCGGATGTCGGTCATCAGGGCGTAAGCGCGTTTCTGCGCTTCAGCCACAGTATGACCCAGGGCGGTGGCGCACAGCACGCGACCGCCGCTGGTCAGCACGCGATCGTCATCGGCGAGTTTCGTGCCCGCATGGAACACTTTCCCGTCTTCTACTTCTTCCAGCGGCAGACCGTGGATCTCATCACCGGTGTTGTAGTTGCCCGGGTAACCTCCGGCGGCAATGACGACACCCAGCGAGGCGCGTTCGTCCCACTCGGAGGTTTTCTCATCCAGCTTGCCGTCGCAGGCGGCCAGGCAAAGCTCCACCAGGTCCGATTTCATGCGCAGCATGATCGGCTGGGTTTCCGGATCGCCGAAGCGGCAGTTGAACTCGATAACCTTCGGATTGCCCTGCTTGTCGATCATCAGACCCGCGTACAGGAAACCGGTGTAGGTATTCCCTTCCGCTGCCATACCTTTTACGGTTGGCCAAATAATGCGTTCCATGGTGTGCTGATGCACTTCATCAGTTACCACCGGCGCGGGTGAGTAAGCACCCATACCACCGGTGTTCGGGCCGGTATCGCCGTTACCTACGCGTTTGTGGTCCTGGCTGGTGGCCATCGGCAGCACGTGCTCGCCGTCGACCATCACGATAAAGCTCGCTTCTTCACCGTCGAGGAACTCTTCGATAACGATACGGTGGCCCGCATCGCCAAAAGCGTTACCTGCCAGCATGTCATGAACGGCGGCTTCAGCTTCTTCCAGCGTCATCGCCACGATAACGCCTTTACCGGCGGCCAGACCGTCGGCTTTGATGACGATCGGCGCGCCTTTCTCACGCAGATAGGCCAACGCTGGCTCAATCTCAGTGAAGTTCTGATATTCCGCCGTCGGGATCTGGTGACGGGCGAGGAAATCTTTGGTGAAGGCTTTGGAGCCTTCCAGCTGTGCAGCACCTTCGGTTGGCCCGAAGATCTTCAGGCCAGCGGCGCGGAACGCATCGACTACGCCAATCACCAGCGGCGCTTCCGGGCCGACGATGGTCAGGTCAATTTTCTCGTTCTGGGCAAAGCTCAGCAGAGCTGGAATATCGGTGACGCTGATAGCCACGTTCTGCAACGCGGGCTCCAGTGCGGTACCGGCGTTACCCGGTGCGACAAAAACGGTATCAACCAGCGGGGACTGTGCGGCTTTCCAGGCCAGGGCGTGCTCGCGCCCGCCGTTGCCAATCACTAATACTTTCATCGTCTGCTCCGTGGATTAATGGCGGAAGTGGCGCATGTCGGTAAAGATCATCGCGATACCGTGTTCATCGGCAGCGGCAATGACTTCGTCATCACGGATAGAACCACCGGGCTGGATAACGCAGCTCACGCCAACGGCGGCGGCAGCATCAATACCATCGCGGAACGGGAAGAAGGCGTCAGAGGCCATTGCAGAGCCTTTCACTTCCAGACCTTCGTCAGCCGCTTTAATCCCGGCGATTTTTGCGGAGTACACGCGGCTCATCTGGCCTGCGCCTATGCCGATAGTCATGTTCTCTTTGGCATAAACAATGGCGTTGGATTTCACGAACTTGGCGACTTTCCAGCAGAACAGTGCATCGCGCAGCTCTTGCTCGGTCGGCTGACGTTTGGACACCACGCGCAGTTCGCCTTCGCTCACCATCCCCAGATCCCTGGCCTGAACCAGCAAACCGCCGTTAACGCGTTTGAAGTCGAGGCCCGGTACACGTTGTGCCCACTGACCGCAGGTCAGAACGCGAACGTTCTGTTTGGCGGCGGTGATTTTCAGTGCGTCTTCGGTTGCGGACGGGGCGATGATCACTTCCACGAACTGACGGGAGATAATTGCCTGCGCGGTTTCGGCATTCAGTTCGCGGTTGAAAGCGATGATGCCGCCGAATGCGGAGGTCGGGTCGGTTTTATAGGCGCGGTCGTAAGCGTCGAGAATAGAGGTACTTACCGCCACGCCGCACGGGTTAGCGTGCTTAACGATCACACAGGCTGGCTCGCTGAACTCTTTCACGCACTCCAGCGCCGCGTCGGTATCTGCGATGTTGTTGTAGGAAAGCGCTTTGCCCTGTACCTGCTGTGCGGTGGCAACGGACGCTTCTTTAACATTCTCTTCTATATAGAAGGCAGCCTGCTGGTGGCTGTTCTCGCCGTAGCGCATATCCTGCTTCTTAATAAAGTTCAGGTTCAGCGTACGCGGGAAACGCCCGGCGGCCTCTTTGCTCTCACCGTGGTAAGCCGGAACCATGCTGCCGAAGTAGTTGGCAATCATGCTGTCGTAGGCGGCGGTGTGTTCGAAGGCTTTAATCGCGAGGTCAAAGCGGGTTTCCAGAGTCAGGGAGCCTTCGTTGGCATCCATCTCTTTAATAATGGCGTCGTAGTCGCTGCTCTTCACAACGATCGCTACGTCTTTATGGTTCTTGGCAGCGGAACGCACCATGGTCGGGCCGCCGATATCAATGTTCTCTACCGCATCTTCCAGCGAGCAGCCTTCACGGGCGACGGTCTCGGCGAATGGATACAGGTTTACAACCACCATATCGATAGGGGCGATACCGTGCTGTTCCATAATTCCGTCATCCTGACCGCGACGACCAAGAATGCCGCCGTGGACTTTCGGATGCAGGGTCTTCACGCGTCCATCCATCATTTCCGGGAAGCCGGTGTAATCGGAAACTTCGGTCACTGGCAGACCTTTCTCCGCTAACAGGCGCGCAGTGCCACCTGTAGACAGCAGCTCCACACCACGTGCGGAAAGTGCCTGAGCGAATTCGATGATACCGGCCTTGTCAGAAACACTGAGCAGAGCGCGGCGGACTGGACGACGTTGTTGCATGGTAAATCCCCTGGATTTGACTATTACAGAGAGCGTTAGGTGAATTCTTGGCTAAAAACTCAGCTAACGCCCCTTACGGGGCATCCTTGTTTTGCGGGGGCATTGTAACGAAAACGTTTGCGCAACGCTCGCGAATTTTTAATTTTCGATTTTGACCTCTTCTTTTTCTGTTGAAGGAGGCTGATATAACGAGAGGATCGTAGAAACGATCGTGTGGTTTGTGGATAACTCTGTGTGTAAATGGGTATAAGGCGGGGTTTCGCTGTGGAATGCAGCAGTCAGTCATTTTTCTGTCATTTAAGGGTTGCGGGCCGCAGGAAACTCCCTATAATGCGCCTCCA
>NZ_JAOWGT010000045.1:0-27232 GCF_030333005.1 Citrobacter sp. Cpo030
GCATTCGACCAGATCGATAACGCGCCGGAAGAAAAAGCTCGTGGTATCACCATCAACACTTCTCACGTTGAATATGACACCCCGACTCGCCACTACGCACACGTAGACTGCCCGGGCCACGCCGACTATGTTAAAAACATGATCACCGGTGCTGCGCAGATGGACGGCGCGATCCTGGTTGTTGCTGCGACTGACGGCCCGATGCCGCAGACTCGTGAGCACATCCTGCTGGGTCGTCAGGTAGGTGTTCCGTACATCATCGTGTTCCTGAATAAATGCGACATGGTTGATGACGAAGAGCTGCTGGAACTGGTAGAAATGGAAGTTCGTGAACTTCTGTCTCAGTACGATTTCCCGGGCGACGACACTCCGATCGTTCGTGGTTCTGCTCTGAAAGCGCTGGAAGGCGAAGCAGAGTGGGAAGCGAAAATCATCGAACTGGCTGGCTTCCTGGATTCTTACATCCCAGAACCAGAGCGTGCGATTGACAAGCCGTTCCTGCTGCCTATCGAAGACGTATTCTCCATCTCCGGTCGTGGTACCGTTGTTACCGGTCGTGTAGAGCGCGGTATCATCAAAGTTGGTGAAGAAGTTGAAATCGTTGGTATCAAAGAGACTGCTAAGTCTACCTGTACTGGCGTTGAAATGTTCCGCAAACTGCTGGACGAAGGCCGTGCTGGTGAGAACGTTGGTGTTCTGCTGCGTGGTATCAAGCGTGAAGAAATCGAACGTGGTCAGGTACTGGCTAAGCCGGGCTCTATCAAGCCGCACACCAAGTTTGAATCTGAAGTGTACATTCTGTCCAAAGACGAAGGCGGCCGTCATACTCCGTTCTTCAAAGGCTACCGTCCGCAGTTCTACTTCCGTACTACTGACGTGACTGGTACCATCGAACTGCCGGAAGGCGTAGAGATGGTAATGCCGGGCGACAACATCAAAATGGTTGTTACCCTGATCCACCCGATCGCGATGGACGACGGTCTGCGTTTCGCAATCCGTGAAGGCGGCCGTACTGTTGGTGCGGGCGTTGTTGCTAAAGTAATGAGCTAATTATTGATTAATTAGCTTTGAGCTTAAAAAGGGCGCTTCGGCGCCCTTTTTGCTACCTGCAATTTAGTCGTTGTCATATTTATTCGCATTTTTTATTCATTCTCCCGCTGCGTAAATCGCGTTGTGCTATTGCAATCATAACTATTCTCATTTACACTTTGCGCAGAAATTGAACGGGAGCGATCATGTACGTTTGTTTGTGTAATGCGATAAGTGATAAAAAAATACGTCAGGCTGTTCGCCAGTTTCATCCTCAGTCCTTTCAGCAATTACGTAAATTTATTCCTGTTGGAAATCAATGTGGTAAATGCATTCGTGCTGCCCGCGAGGTCATGCAGGATGAATTAACACAAATGCCAGAATTTAAAGAGATCGCCTAAGTCACACTCTTTTTTTTGACATCCCTGTAGCCCCATCTACGCTCTAAGAGTGGAAGCGGAGGGACTATAAAATGAAAGGTGATGTTAAAATCATAAATTATCTCAATAAACTATTGGGAAATGAGCTTGTCGCGATCAACCAGTATTTTCTCCATGCTCGTATGTTTAAAAACTGGGGACTGACTCGCCTCAATGATGTTGAGTACCATGAATCTATCGATGAGATGAAACACGCTGATAAATATATCGAGCGTATTTTATTCTTAGAAGGGATCCCGAACTTGCAGGATCTTGGCAAGTTGGGTATTGGCGAAGACGTTGAAGAGATGCTGCAATCCGATCTTCGACTCGAACTCGATGGTGCTAAAGACTTGCGTGAAGCCATTGCCTATGCCGATAGCGTTCATGATTATGTCAGCCGGGATATGATGATTGAGATCCTGACTGAAGAAGAAGGGCATATTGACTGGCTCGAAACCGAGCTGGACCTGATTGCAAAACTTGGCTTACAAAATTATCTGCAATCGCAAATTAAAGTCAGTGACTAACCGCCCAGTATCATACTTACCAGGCCAATAACAAAACCCGCAGCCGCCAGATATGGCCCAAATGGCAGCGGGTTTTTTAGTACCTGTTTCCCGTAACGGACGCAGGAAATCCCGGTGAGGCAACATGCCATACCCGCGGCAAGTAAAACCAAAAGTGGTAATGATTCCCAGCGATGCCATGCGCCTAGCGCGGCAAGAAATTTGACATCACCAAAGCCTAACCCTTCCTGTCGGCATATCAAACGATACCCCCAGTAGAACAAAGTAAATACCCCATAACCCGCTACAGCACCCCAGAGCGCGTCGGATAACTGTGCAGGTTTGCAGCATTGATGATAAATAAGACCGCCCCACAAAAGAGGGCAGGTAAATTTGTCGGGCAGCAACCCGGTACGTAGGTCGTGGACTAAGAGCAACCCTGATAGCGAAACATAAATCAACAGAAAGGGGAGGTCGATGTACATGGGCAAGCCTTATCTGGTAAAGAGTTTACCTTCAGGTAAACCCGGCGGCCCTACAAGCCCGGGATGTGGGTTATGGATGCTCTCTTCCACGGAAAACGCGTTGCACCGCAGGACATACAATCAGAGTGGAAGGAGCGCCGCATTTGTGAACGAGTGATTAATTTCTACGCGGCACTTGCTTAAGACTGAGATTTACGTATAATGCGCGGGCTTGTCTAATATTGACAGCGGTTCGATATGAGCCACCGGTACTGCGAAAGCAATACCAGACAATGTTCCCAATCGGGGAACTCTGTAAGAACGGTTACACTCTCCCATCAATCGTAATGGGTTTGAGGAGTAACTATTTCGTCTATAAAATAATTGGAGCTCTGGTCTCATGCAGAACCAAAGAATCCGTATCCGTTTGAAAGCGTTTGATCATCGTCTGATCGATCAATCAACCGCGGAAATCGTCGAGACTGCCAAGCGCACTGGTGCGCAGGTTCGTGGTCCGATCCCGCTGCCGACCCGCAAAGAGCGTTTCACCGTTCTGATCTCCCCGCACGTCAACAAAGACGCGCGTGATCAGTACGAGATCCGTACTCACAAGCGTCTGGTTGACATCGTTGAGCCAACTGAAAAAACCGTTGATGCTCTGATGCGTCTGGACCTGGCTGCCGGTGTAGACGTGCAGATCAGCCTGGGTTAATCAGGTCATCGAGCGATTGAGAGGTTGATACAATGATTGGTTTAGTCGGTAAAAAAGTGGGTATGACCCGCATCTTCACTGAAGATGGCGTATCTATCCCAGTAACCGTTATCGAAGTTGAAGCAAACCGCGTTACTCAGGTTAAAGATCTGGCTAACGATGGCTATCGCGCTGTTCAGGTTACCACCGGTGCTAAAAAAGCTAACCGCGTAACTAAGCCGGAAGCTGGCCACTTTGCTAAAGCTGGCGTAGAAGCTGGCCGCGGCCTGTGGGAGTTCCGTCTGGCAGATGGTGAAGAATACACCGTTGGTCAGAACATTAGCGTTGAACTGTTTGCTGACGTTAAAAAAGTTGACGTAACCGGTACCTCTAAAGGTAAAGGTTTCGCTGGTACCGTTAAGCGCTGGAACTTCCGTACCCAGGACGCTACTCACGGTAACTCCTTGTCTCACCGCGTTCCGGGTTCTATCGGTCAGAACCAGACTCCGGGCAAAGTGTTCAAAGGCAAGAAAATGGCAGGTCAGCTGGGCAACGAACGTGTAACCGTTCAGAGCCTGGACGTAGTACGTGTTGACGCTGAGCGCAACCTGCTGCTGGTTAAAGGTGGTGTTCCGGGTGCGACCGGTTGCGACCTGATCGTTAAACCAGCTGTGAAGGCGTAAGGGGATAGCAATGGAATTAGTATTGAAAGACGCGCAGAGCGCGCTGACTGTTTCCGAAACTACCTTCGGTCGTGATTTCAACGAAGCGCTGGTTCACCAGGTTGTTGTTGCTTATGCAGCTGGTGCTCGTCAGGGTACTCGTGCTCAGAAGACTCGTGCTGAAGTAACTGGTTCAGGCAAAAAGCCGTGGCGCCAGAAAGGTACCGGCCGTGCGCGTTCAGGTTCTATCAAGAGCCCGATCTGGCGTTCAGGTGGCGTGACCTTCGCTGCTCGTCCACAGGACCACAGTCAAAAAGTTAACAAAAAGATGTACCGCGGCGCGCTGAAAAGCATTCTGTCCGAACTGGTACGTCAGGATCGTCTGATCGTTGTCGAATCATTCTCTGTAGAAGCGCCTAAAACTAAGCTGCTGGCACAGAAACTGAAAGACATGGCTCTGGAAGATGTGCTGATCATCACCGGTGAGCTGGACGAAAACCTGTTCCTGGCTGCGCGCAACCTGCACAAGGTTGACGTACGCGATGCAACTGGTATCGACCCGGTTAGCCTGATCGCCTTCGACAAAGTCGTAATGACTGCTGATGCTGTTAAGCAAGTTGAGGAGATGCTGGCATGATTCGTGAAGAACGTCTGCTGAAAGTGCTGCGCGCACCGCACGTTTCTGAAAAAGCGTCTACTGCGATGGAAAAAACTAACACCATCGTTCTCAAAGTTGCTAAAGACGCGACCAAAGCAGAAATCAAAGCTGCTGTGCAGAAACTGTTTGAAGTCGAAGTCGAAGTCGTTAACACCCTGGTAGTTAAAGGGAAAGTTAAACGTCACGGACAGCGTATCGGTCGTCGTAGCGACTGGAAAAAAGCTTACGTCACCCTGAAGGAAGGCCAGAATCTGGACTTCGTCGGCGGCGCTGAGTAAGTCGGAGGAGTAATACAATGGCAGTTGTTAAATGTAAACCGACATCTCCGGGTCGTCGCCACGTTGTTAAAGTGGTCAACCCAGAGCTGCACAAGGGCAAACCTTTTGCTCCGCTGGTTGAAAAAAACAGCAAATCCGGTGGTCGTAACAACAATGGCCGCATCACCACTCGTCACATCGGTGGTGGTCACAAGCAGGCTTATCGTATTGTTGACTTCAAACGCAACAAAGACGGTATCCCGGCAGTTGTTGAACGTCTTGAGTACGATCCGAACCGCTCCGCGAACATCGCGCTGGTTCTGTACAAAGACGGTGAACGCCGTTACATCCTGGCCCCTAAAGGCCTGAAAGCTGGCGACCAGATTCAGTCTGGCGTTGATGCTGCAATCAAAGCAGGTAACACCCTGCCGATGCGCAATATCCCGGTTGGTTCTACCGTTCATAACGTAGAAATGAAACCAGGTAAAGGCGGTCAGCTGGCACGTTCCGCTGGTACTTACGTTCAGATCGTTGCTCGTGATGGTGCTTATGTCACCCTGCGTCTGCGTTCTGGTGAAATGCGTAAAGTCGAAGCAGACTGCCGTGCAACTCTGGGCGAAGTTGGCAATGCTGAGCATATGCTGCGCGTTCTGGGTAAAGCAGGTGCTGCACGCTGGCGTGGTGTTCGTCCTACCGTTCGCGGTACTGCGATGAACCCAGTCGACCACCCACATGGTGGTGGTGAAGGTCGTAACTTTGGTAAGCACCCGGTAACTCCGTGGGGCGTTCAGACCAAAGGTAAGAAGACCCGCAGCAACAAGCGTACTGATAAATTCATCGTACGTCGCCGTAGCAAATAATTTTAGAGGATAAGCCATGCCACGTTCTCTCAAGAAAGGTCCTTTTATTGACCTGCACTTGCTGAAGAAGGTAGAGAAAGCGGTGGAAAGCGGAGACAAGAAGCCCCTGCGCACTTGGTCCCGTCGTTCAACGATCTTTCCTAACATGATCGGTTTGACCATCGCTGTCCATAATGGTCGTCAGCACGTTCCGGTATTTGTTTCCGACGAAATGGTCGGTCACAAACTGGGTGAATTCGCACCGACTCGTACTTATCGCGGCCACGCTGCTGATAAAAAAGCGAAGAAGAAATAAGGTAGGAGGAAGAGATGGAAACTTTAGCTCAACATCGCCATGCTCGTTCTTCTGCTCAGAAGGTTCGCCTTGTTGCAGACCTGATTCGCGGTAAGAAAGTGTCGCAGGCTCTGGATATTCTGACCTACACCAATAAGAAAGCGGCTGTACTGGTTAAGAAAGTCCTGGAATCTGCCATTGCTAACGCTGAACACAACGATGGCGCTGACATTGACGATCTGAAAGTTACGAAAATTTTCGTAGACGAAGGCCCGAGCATGAAGCGCATTATGCCGCGTGCAAAAGGTCGTGCAGATCGCATCCTGAAGCGCACCAGCCACATTACTGTGGTTGTGTCCGATCGCTGAGACTCTGGAGACTAGCAATGGGTCAGAAAGTACATCCTAATGGTATTCGCCTGGGTATTGTAAAACCATGGAACTCAACCTGGTTTGCGAACACCAAAGAATTCGCTGACAACCTGGACAGCGATTTTAAAGTACGTCAGTACCTGACTAAGGAACTGGCTAAAGCGTCTGTATCTCGTATCGTTATCGAGCGTCCGGCTAAGAGCATCCGTGTGACCATTCACACCGCTCGCCCGGGTATCGTTATCGGTAAGAAAGGCGAAGACGTAGAAAAACTGCGCAAAGTCGTAGCGGATATTGCTGGCGTTCCTGCTCAGATCAATATCGCCGAAGTGCGTAAGCCTGAACTGGACGCAAAATTGGTTGCTGACAGCATCACTTCTCAGCTGGAACGTCGTGTTATGTTCCGTCGTGCTATGAAGCGTGCTGTACAGAACGCAATGCGTCTGGGCGCTAAAGGTATCAAAGTTGAAGTTAGCGGCCGTCTGGGCGGCGCGGAAATCGCACGTACCGAATGGTACCGCGAAGGTCGCGTACCTCTGCACACTCTGCGTGCTGACATCGACTACAACACCTCTGAAGCGCACACCACTTACGGTGTAATCGGCGTTAAAGTGTGGATCTTCAAAGGCGAGATCCTGGGTGGTATGGCTGCTGTTGAACAACCGGAAAAACCGGCTGCGCAACCTAAAAAGCAGCAGCGTAAAGGCCGTAAATAAGGAGCGTCGCTGATGTTACAACCAAAGCGTACAAAATTCCGTAAAATGCACAAAGGCCGTAACCGCGGTCTGGCTGCTGGCGCGGATGTTAGCTTCGGCAGCTTCGGTCTGAAAGCTGTTGGCCGTGGTCGTCTGACTGCCCGTCAGATCGAAGCAGCACGTCGTGCTATGACCCGTGCAGTTAAGCGTCAAGGTAAGATCTGGATCCGTGTATTCCCGGACAAACCGATCACTGAAAAGCCGCTGGCAGTGCGTATGGGTAAAGGTAAAGGTAACGTGGAGTATTGGGTTGCCTTGATTCAGCCGGGTAAAGTCCTGTATGAAATGGACGGCGTACCGGAAGAGCTGGCCCGTGAAGCATTCAAGCTGGCAGCAGCGAAACTGCCGATTAAAACCACCTTTGTAACTAAGACGGTGATGTAATGAAAGCAAAAGAGCTGCGTGAGAAGAGTGTTGAAGAGCTGAACACCGAGCTGCTGAATCTGCTGCGTGAGCAGTTCAACCTGCGTATGCAGGCTGCAAGTGGCCAGCTGCAACAGTCTCACCTGTTGAAGCAAGTGCGTCGTGACGTCGCACGCGTTAAGACTTTACTGACTGAGAAGGCGGGTGCGTAATGACCGATAAAATCCGTACTCTGCAAGGTCGCGTTGTTAGCGATAAAATGGAGAAATCCATCGTTGTTGCTATCGAACGTTTTGTGAAACACCCGATCTACGGTAAATTCATTAAGCGTACGACCAAACTGCACGTACATGACGAGAACAACGAATGCGGTACTGGTGACGTGGTTGAAATCCGCGAATGCCGTCCGCTGTCCAAGACTAAGTCCTGGACGCTGGTTCGCGTTGTAGAGAAAGCCGTTCTGTAATACAGTAGGCATTCTCAACGAATAAACGGCTCAGCGATGAGCCGTTTATTTTTTCTACCCATATCGTTGAAGCGGTGTTATAATGCCGCGCCCCCGATATGGGGCTTTTTTAACGACCTGATTTTCGGGTCTCAGTAGTAGTTGACATTAGCGGAGCACTAAAATGATCCAAGAACAGACTATGCTGAACGTCGCCGACAACTCCGGTGCACGTCGCGTAATGTGTATCAAGGTTCTGGGTGGCTCGCACCGTCGCTACGCAGGCGTCGGCGATATCATCAAGATCACCATCAAGGAAGCAATTCCGCGTGGTAAGGTCAAAAAAGGTGATGTGCTGAAGGCGGTAGTGGTGCGCACCAAGAAGGGTGTTCGTCGCCCGGACGGTTCTGTCATTCGCTTCGATGGTAATGCATGCGTTATTTTAAACAATAACAGCGAGCAACCTATCGGTACGCGTATTTTTGGGCCGGTAACTCGTGAACTTCGTAACGAGAAGTTCATGAAAATTATCTCTCTGGCACCAGAAGTACTCTAAGGAGCGAATCATGGCAGCGAAGATCCGTCGTGATGACGAAGTTATCGTGTTAACCGGTAAAGATAAAGGTAAACGCGGTAAAGTTAAGAATGTCCTGTCTTCCGGCAAGGTCATTGTTGAAGGTATCAACCTGGTTAAGAAACATCAGAAGCCGGTTCCGGCCCTGAACCAACCAGGCGGCATCGTAGAGAAAGAAGCAGCTATTCAGATCTCTAACCTTGCTATCTTCAACGCGGCAACCGGCAAGGCTGACCGTGTAGGCTTTAGATTCGAAGACGGCAAAAAAGTCCGTTTCTTCAAATCTAACAGCGAAACTATCAAGTAATTTGGAGTAGTACGATGGCGAAACTGCATGATTACTACAAAGACGAAGTAGTCGCTAAACTCATGACTGAGTTTAACTACAATTCTGTCATGCAAGTCCCTCGGGTCGAGAAGATCACCCTGAACATGGGTGTTGGTGAAGCGATCGCTGACAAGAAACTGCTGGATAACGCAGCAGCTGACCTGACAGCAATCTCCGGTCAAAAACCGCTGATCACCAAAGCACGCAAATCAGTTGCAGGCTTCAAAATCCGTCAGGGCTATCCGATCGGCTGTAAAGTAACTCTGCGTGGCGAACGCATGTGGGAGTTCTTTGAGCGCCTGATCACTATTGCTGTTCCACGTATCCGTGACTTCCGTGGCTTGTCCGCTAAGTCTTTCGACGGTCGTGGTAACTACAGCATGGGTGTCCGTGAGCAGATCATCTTCCCAGAAATCGACTACGATAAAGTCGACCGCGTGCGTGGTTTGGATATTACCATTACCACTACTGCGAAATCTGATGAAGAAGGCCGTGCTCTGCTGGCTGCCTTTGACTTCCCGTTCCGCAAGTAAGGTAGGGTTACTGAATGGCTAAGCAATCAATGAAAGCACGCGAAGTAAAGCGCGTAGCTTTAGCTGATAAGTACTTCGCAAAACGCGCTGAACTGAAAGCTATTATCTCTGATGTGAACGCGACCGACGAAGATCGTTGGAACGCAGTTCTCAAGCTGCAGTCTCTGCCGCGTGATTCCAGCCCGTCCCGTCAGCGTAACCGCTGCCGTCAAACAGGTCGTCCGCATGGCTATGTGGGCAAGTTCGGGTTGAGCCGTATCAAACTGCGTGAAGCCGCCATGCGCGGTGAAGTACCAGGCTTGAAAAAGGCTAGCTGGTAATTACCAATTGAATCACGGGAGTAAAGACAGATGAGCATGCAAGATCCGATCGCGGATATGCTGACCCGTATCCGTAACGGTCAGGCCGCGAATAAAGCTGCGGTCACCATGCCTTCCTCCAAGCTGAAAGTGGCAATTGCCAACGTGCTGAAGGAAGAAGGTTTTATTGAAGATTTTAAAGTTGAAGGCGACACCAAGCCGGAACTGGAACTTACTCTCAAGTATTTCCAGGGTAAAGCTGTTGTAGAAAGCATTCAGCGTGTCAGTCGCCCAGGTCTGCGCATTTATAAGCGTAAAGACGAGCTGCCGAAAGTTATGGCTGGCATGGGTATCGCAGTTGTTTCTACCTCTAAAGGTGTTATGACTGATCGTGCAGCGCGCCAGGCTGGTCTTGGTGGCGAAATTATCTGCTACGTAGCCTAATCGGAGGAAAAAATGTCTCGTGTTGCTAAAGCACCGGTCGTTATTCCTGCCGGCGTTGATGTAAAAATCAACGGTCAGGTTATTACGATCAAAGGTAAAAACGGCGAGCTGACTCGTACTCTCAACGATGCTGTTGCAGTAAATCATGCAGATAATGCACTGACCTTCGGTCCGCGTGATGGTTACGCAGATGGATGGGCTCAGGCTGGTACCGCGCGTGCCCTGCTGAATGCAATGGTTGTCGGTGTTACCGAAGGCTTCACTAAGAAGCTTCAGCTGGTTGGTGTAGGTTATCGTGCAGCGGTTAAAGGGAATGTAGTAAACCTGGCTTTAGGTTTCTCTCACCCAGTTGACCATCAGCTGCCTGCGGGAATCACTGCAGAATGTCCGTCTCAGACTGAAATCGTGCTGAAAGGCGCTGATAAACAGCTGATCGGTCAGGTTGCAGCAGATCTGCGCGCCTACCGTCGTCCTGAGCCTTATAAAGGCAAGGGTGTTCGTTACGCCGACGAAGTCGTGCGTACCAAAGAGGCTAAGAAGAAGTAAGGTAACACTATGGATAAGAAATCTGCTCGTATCCGTCGTGCGACCCGCGCACGCCGCAAGCTCCAGGAGCTGGGTGCAACTCGCCTGGTGGTACATCGTACCCCGCGTCATATTTACGCACAGGTAATTGCACCGAACGGTTCTGAAGTTCTGGTAGCTGCTTCTACTGTAGAAAAAGCTATCGCTGAACAATTGAAGTACACCGGTAACAAAGACGCTGCTGCAGCTGTAGGTAAAGCTGTTGCTGAACGCGCTCTGGAAAAAGGCATCAAAGATGTTTCTTTTGACCGTTCCGGGTTCCAATATCATGGTCGTGTCCAGGCACTGGCAGATGCTGCCCGTGAAGCTGGCCTTCAGTTCTAAGGTAGAGGTGTAAGATGGCTCACATCGAAAAACAAGCTGGCGAACTGCAGGAAAAGCTGATCGCGGTTAACCGCGTATCTAAAACCGTTAAAGGTGGTCGTATTTTCTCCTTCACAGCTCTGACTGTAGTTGGTGATGGTAACGGTCGCGTTGGTTTTGGTTACGGTAAAGCGCGTGAAGTTCCAGCAGCGATCCAGAAAGCGATGGAAAAAGCCCGTCGCAATATGATTAACGTCGCGCTGAACCACGGCACCCTGCAGCACCCGGTTAAGGGTACTCACACGGGTTCTCGTGTATTCATGCAGCCGGCTTCCGAAGGTACCGGTATCATCGCCGGTGGTGCAATGCGCGCCGTTCTGGAAGTCGCTGGAGTTCGTAACGTTCTGGCTAAAGCGTATGGTTCTACTAACCCGATTAACGTGGTTCGTGCAACTATCGATGGCCTGGAAAATATGAAATCTCCGGAAATGGTCGCTGCCAAGCGTGGTAAATCCGTTGAAGAAATTCTGGGGAAATAAACCATGGCAAAGACTATTAAAATTACTCAAACCCGCAGTGCAATCGGTCGTCTGCCGAAACACAAGGCAACGCTGCTTGGCCTGGGTCTGCGTCGTATTGGTCACACCGTAGAGCGCGAGGATACTCCTGCTGTTCGTGGTATGGTCAACGCGGTTTCCTTCATGGTTAAAGTTGAGGAGTAAGAGATGCGTTTAAATACTCTGTCTCCGGCCGAAGGCTCTAAAAAAGCGGCTCGCCGCCTGGGTCGTGGTATCGGTTCTGGCCTCGGTAAAACCGGTGGTCGTGGTCACAAAGGTCAGAAGTCTCGTTCTGGCGGTGGCGTACGTCGTGGTTTCGAGGGTGGTCAGATGCCTCTGTACCGTCGTCTGCCGAAATTCGGCTTCACTTCACGTAAAGCAGCGATTACAGCCGAAGTTCGTCTGTCTGACCTGGCTAAAGTTGAAGGCGGTGTTGTAGACCTGAACACGCTGAAAGCAGCTAACATTATCGGTATCCAGATCGAGTTCGCGAAAGTGATCTTGGCTGGTGAAGTCACTACTCCGGTAACTGTTCGTGGCCTGCGTGTTACTAAAGGCGCTCGTGCTGCTATCGAAGCTGCTGGCGGTAAAATCGAGGAATAAGTAGCAGATGGCTAAACAACCGGGATTAGATTTTCAAAGTGCCAAAGGTGGCTTAGGCGAGCTGAAACGCAGACTGCTGTTTGTAATCGGCGCGCTGATTGTGTTCCGTATTGGCTCTTTCATTCCGATCCCTGGTATTGATGCCGCTGTACTTGCCAAACTGCTTGAGCAACAGCGAGGCACCATCATTGAAATGTTTAACATGTTCTCTGGTGGTGCTCTCAGCCGTGCTTCTATCTTTGCTCTGGGGATCATGCCGTATATTTCGGCGTCGATCATTATCCAGCTGCTGACGGTGGTTCATCCAACGCTGGCAGAAATTAAGAAAGAAGGGGAGTCTGGTCGTCGTAAGATCAGCCAGTACACCCGCTACGGTACTCTGGTGCTGGCAATATTCCAGTCGATCGGTATTGCTACCGGTCTGCCGAATATGCCTGGTATGCAGGGCCTGGTGATGAACCCAGGCTTTGCATTCTATTTCACCGCTGTTGTAAGTCTGGTTACAGGGACGATGTTCCTGATGTGGTTGGGCGAACAGATTACTGAACGTGGTATCGGCAACGGTATCTCAATCATTATCTTCGCCGGTATTGTCGCGGGACTCCCGCCAGCCATTGCCCATACTATCGAGCAAGCGCGTCAAGGCGACCTGCACTTCCTCGTGTTGCTGTTGGTTGCAGTATTAGTATTCGCAGTGACGTTCTTTGTTGTATTTGTTGAGCGTGGTCAACGCCGTATTGTGGTAAACTACGCGAAACGTCAGCAAGGTCGTCGTGTCTATGCTGCACAGAGCACACATTTACCGCTGAAAGTGAATATGGCGGGGGTAATCCCGGCAATCTTCGCTTCCAGTATTATTCTGTTCCCGGCGACCATCGCGTCATGGTTCGGGGGCGGGACTGGTTGGAACTGGCTGACAACAATTTCGCTGTATTTGCAGCCTGGGCAACCGCTTTATGTGTTACTCTATGCGTCTGCAATCATATTCTTCTGTTTCTTCTACACGGCGTTGGTTTTCAACCCGCGTGAAACAGCAGATAACCTGAAGAAGTCCGGTGCATTTGTACCAGGAATTCGTCCGGGAGAGCAAACGGCGAAGTATATCGATAAAGTAATGACCCGCCTGACTTTGGTTGGTGCGCTCTACATTACCTTTATCTGCCTGATCCCGGAGTTCATGCGTGATGCAATGAAAGTACCGTTCTACTTCGGTGGGACCTCACTGCTTATCGTTGTTGTCGTGATTATGGACTTTATGGCTCAAGTGCAAACTCTGATGATGTCAAGTCAGTACGAGTCTGCATTGAAGAAGGCGAATCTGAAAGGCTACGGCCGTTAACAGTCGCCCGAGAAGTTACGGAGAGTAAAAATGAAAGTTCGTGCTTCCGTCAAGAAATTATGCCGTAACTGCAAAATCGTTAAGCGTGATGGTGTCATCCGTGTGATTTGCAGTGCCGAGCCGAAGCATAAACAGCGCCAAGGCTGATTTATTCGCATATTTTTCTTGCAAAGTTGGGTTGAGCTGGCTAGATTAGCCAGCCAATCTTTTGTATGTCTGTGCGTTTCCATTTGAGTATCCTGAAAACGGGCTTTTCAGCATGGTGCGTACATATTAAATAGTAGGAGTGCATAGTGGCCCGTATAGCAGGCATTAACATTCCTGATCAGAAACATGCTGTGATCGCATTAACTTCGATCTACGGCGTCGGCAAGACCCGTTCTAAAGCCATTCTGGCTGCCGCGGGTATCGCTGAAGATGTTAAGATCAGTGAGCTGTCTGAAGAACAAATCGACACGCTGCGTGACGAAGTTGCCAAATTTGTCGTTGAAGGTGATCTGCGCCGTGAAGTTAGCATGAGCATCAAGCGCCTTATGGATCTTGGTTGCTATCGCGGTTTGCGTCATCGTCGTGGTCTCCCGGTTCGCGGTCAGCGTACCAAGACCAACGCACGTACCCGTAAGGGTCCGCGCAAACCGATCAAGAAATAATCGGGGTGATTGAATAATGGCAAAGGCACCAATTCGTGCACGTAAACGTGTAAGAAAACAAGTCTCTGACGGCGTGGCTCATATCCATGCTTCTTTTAACAACACCATCGTTACCATTACTGATCGTCAGGGTAACGCACTGGGTTGGGCAACAGCCGGTGGTTCCGGTTTCCGTGGTTCTCGCAAATCCACTCCGTTTGCAGCTCAGGTTGCAGCAGAGCGTTGCGCTGAAGCCGTAAAAGAATACGGTATCAAGAATCTGGAAGTTATGGTCAAAGGACCGGGTCCAGGTCGCGAATCTACTGTTCGTGCTCTGAACGCCGCTGGTTTCCGCATCACTAATATTACTGATGTGACTCCGATCCCTCATAACGGTTGTCGTCCGCCGAAAAAACGTCGCGTATAACGCTGTCGTTTCTAGGATTGTTGGAGAAAGAAAATGGCAAGATATTTGGGTCCTAAGCTCAAGCTGAGCCGTCGTGAGGGCACTGACTTATTCCTTAAGTCTGGCGTTCGCGCGATCGATACCAAGTGTAAAATTGAACAAGCTCCTGGCCAGCACGGTGCGCGTAAACCGCGTCTGTCTGACTATGGTGTGCAGTTGCGTGAAAAGCAAAAAGTTCGCCGTATCTACGGTGTGCTGGAGCGTCAGTTCCGTAACTACTACAAAGAAGCAGCACGTCTGAAAGGCAACACCGGTGAAAACCTGTTGGGTCTGCTGGAAGGTCGTCTGGACAACGTTGTATACCGTATGGGCTTCGGTGCCACTCGTGCAGAAGCACGTCAGCTGGTCAGCCATAAAGCAATTATGGTAAACGGTCGTGTTGTTAACATCGCTTCTTATCAGGTTAGTCCGAATGACGTTGTTAGCATTCGTGAGAAAGCGAAGAAGCAGTCTCGCGTGAAAGCCGCTCTGGAGCTGGCTGAGCAGCGTGAAAAGCCAACCTGGCTGGAAGTTGATGCTGGCAAGATGGAAGGTACGTTCAAGCGTAAGCCGGAGCGTTCTGATCTGTCTGCGGACATTAACGAACACCTGATCGTCGAGCTTTACTCCAAGTAAAGCTTAGTACCAAAGAGAGGACACAATGCAGGGTTCTGTGACAGAGTTTCTAAAACCGCGCCTGGTAGATATCGAGCAAGTGAGTTCGACGCACGCCAAGGTGACCCTTGAGCCTTTAGAGCGTGGCTTTGGCCATACTTTGGGTAACGCACTGCGCCGTATTCTGCTCTCATCGATGCCGGGTTGCGCGGTGACCGAGGTTGAGATTGATGGTGTACTACATGAGTACAGCACCAAAGAAGGCGTTCAGGAAGATATCCTGGAAATCCTGCTCAACCTGAAAGGGCTGGCGGTGAGAGTTCAGGGTAAAGATGACGTTATTCTTACCTTGAATAAATCTGGCATTGGCCCTGTGACTGCAGCCGACATTACCCATGATGGTGATGTCGAAATCGTCAAGCCACAGCACGTGATCTGCCACCTGACCGATGAGAATGCATCTATTAGCATGCGTATCAAAGTTCAGCGCGGTCGTGGTTATGTGCCGGCTTCTACCCGAATTCATTCGGAAGAAGATGAGCGCCCAATCGGCCGTCTGCTGGTCGACGCATGCTACAGCCCTGTAGAGCGTATTGCCTACAATGTTGAAGCAGCGCGTGTAGAACAGCGTACCGACCTGGACAAGCTGGTCATCGAAATGGAAACCAACGGCACAATCGATCCTGAAGAGGCGATTCGTCGTGCGGCAACCATTCTGGCTGAACAACTGGAAGCTTTCGTTGATTTACGTGATGTACGTCAGCCGGAAGTTAAAGAAGAGAAACCAGAATTCGATCCGATCCTGCTGCGCCCTGTTGACGATCTGGAATTGACTGTCCGCTCTGCTAACTGCCTCAAAGCAGAAGCTATCCACTATATCGGTGATCTGGTACAGCGTACTGAGGTTGAGCTTCTTAAGACGCCTAACCTTGGTAAAAAATCTCTTACCGAGATTAAAGACGTGCTGGCTTCCCGTGGACTGTCTCTGGGCATGCGCCTGGAAAACTGGCCACCGGCAAGCATCGCTGACGAGTAACCGGATCACAGGTTAAGGTTTTACTGAGAAGGATAAGGTCATGCGCCATCGTAAGAGTGGTCGTCAACTGAACCGCAACAGCAGCCATCGCCAGGCTATGTTCCGCAATATGGCAGGTTCACTGGTTCGTCATGAAATCATCAAGACGACTCTGCCGAAAGCGAAAGAGCTGCGTCGCGTAGTTGAGCCGCTGATTACTCTTGCCAAGACTGATAGCGTAGCTAATCGTCGTCTGGCATTCGCCCGTACTCGTGATAACGAGATCGTGGCAAAACTGTTTAACGAACTGGGCCCGCGTTTTGCGAGCCGCGCCGGTGGTTACACTCGCATTCTGAAGTGTGGTTTCCGTGCAGGCGACAACGCGCCGATGGCATACATCGAGCTGGTTGATCGTTCAGAGAAAACAGAAGCTGCTGCAGAGTAATCTGTAGTAACGTAAAAAAACCCGCCTCGGCGGGTTTTTTTATATCCGTCATATCCCCACTTATCTACAATATCTGTACTCTTTTTGTTCATCCCCTGGAGTGTTGTATGTGGTTACTTGACCAGTGGGCAGAGCGCCATATTATTGATGCACAGTCTAAAGGCGAGTTTGATGATTTACCGGGAATGGGCGAACCGCTGACTCTTGACGATGACTCCCATGTCCCGCCTGAACTCCGAGCAGGATACCGTTTATTAAAAAATGCAGGTTGCCTTCCTCCTGAGCTCGAACAACGCAGAGAGGCAATACAGCTGCTTGAAATACTCGCGGGGATCCGCAAAGATGATCCCAGTTATCCGGAGGTGAGCCGAAGACTGTCGCTACTGGAACTTAAACTTCGGCAGGCTGGACTCAGCACCGAGTTTTTGCGCGGTGACTACGCAGATAAGTTGCTAAAAAAGATCAACGACGAATAGCGGAGAGAGCATGTACCGAATTGGTGAAATAGCGAAACTGGCTGACGTGACGCCGGATACTATCCGCTACTATGAAAAGCAGCAGATGATGGAGCATGAAGTGCGTACTGAAGGCGGATTTCGCCTCTATACAGAAAGCGATCTTCAGCGCTTGAAGTTTATTCGTTATGCCCGGCAGCTTGGTTTCACTCTGGAGTCGATCCGCGAATTGCTTTCGATCCGTGTTGATCCCGAACACCATACCTGTCAGGAATCAAAAGGGATCGTCCAGGAAAGACTGCAAGAAGTCGAAGCCCGTATTGCTGAACTTCAGACGATGCAGCGGTCTCTGCAGCGATTGAATGATGCATGCTGCGGCAAGGCACACAGCAGCGTGTACTGCTCTATTCTTGAAGCTCTTGAGCAAGGCGCCAGTGGAACAACATCAGGCTGTTGATTTCTTGAACTGCCAGGTCTACACTCGCGGCGTAAATTCCTACAAATTGGAGATATTATGAGTCGTTATCAGCACACCAAAGGGCAGATAAAGGACAACGCCATTGAGGCGCTTCTGCATGACCCACTGTTCAGACAGCGCGTTGAGAAAAATAAGAAAGGGAAAGGAAGTTATCTACGTAAAGGAAAACATGGCAATCGGGGTAACTGGGAGGCCAGTGGCAAGAAAGTAATTAACTTTTTTACCACTGGCCTTCTTGTTTCAGTGAGTGCTTAAGAGCGATTATTCTGTTCTTTCAGCAGGTCACGAATTTCACTTAGCAATACTTCTTCTTTCGATGGAGCTGGCGGTGCTGCCGGCTCTTCCGCTTTTTTACGGTTCAGTTTGTTGATCAGTTTGATTGCCATAAAGATAGCAAACGCAACAATAATGAAATCGAATACATTTTGAATAAATACACCGTAATGCATGACCACGGCAGGGATGTCTCCCTGTGCATCACGTAGCGTTAAAGCAAACTGTTTAAAATCAATTCCACCAATTAACAGCCCCAGCGGCGGCATAATGATATCGGCAACCAGTGATGAAACAATCTTACCGAATGCCGCGCCAATAATGACACCCACTGCCAAATCGACAACATTCCCGCGCATCGCGAATTCGCGAAACTCTTTAATAATGCTCATTTTATTCTCCCTATGCAGCTGACGTTTATAAGTTTAACAAATGTTTAGGCAATTTCCATTTATGTATTGCCGAAAGGAAAATTTATTAGACCATGAAAAATAAAGGGAAATAAAAAGGGCGCTGTATTAGCGCCCAAATTATTACAGGAAAAAAGGACTTGGCTGGAATAGTCGCTCAACGTCGGTAATAAACTTTTTATCTGTCAGGAACATAATTACGTGATCGCCCTGCTCAATGCGCAGGTTATCGTTGGCAATCATGACATCGTTACCACGTACAACGGCGCCAATAATGGTTCCGGGCGGAAGTTTAATTTCATCAATTGAACGCCCTACAACTCTCGACGTCGTTTCATCCCCGTGTGCGACGGCTTCAATGGCTTCCGCGACGCCACGGCGAAGTGAAGAAACGCCAACAATATCAGCTTTACGCACGTGGCTCAGCAGCGCGGAGATGGTCGCCTGCTGCGGTGAAATCGCAATATCGATCACGCTGCCTTGCACCAGATCGACGTATGCTCTGCGCTGGATCAACACCATTACTTTCTTGGCGCCCATCCGTTTGGCAAGCATCGCCGACATGATATTTGCTTCGTCATCATTGGTCACTGCGATGAACAGATCGACCTGATCGATATGTTCTTCGGCCAGTAACTCTTGATCCGAAGCATCACCAAAAAAGACGATCGTATTTTGTAGTTTCTCTGCAAGTTCGGATGCGCGTTGTTGATTACGTTCGATCAGTTTGACGCTGTAATCTTTTTCCAGACGACGTGCCAGACCCGCACCGATATTACCGCCACCCACTAACATAATGCGTTTGTACGGCTTTTCCAGACGCTGCAGTTCACTCATTACGGCGCGTATATGCTGTGATGCCGCAATAAAGAAGACTTCATCACCCGCTTCAACGATCGTAGAACCTTGCGGACGGATCGGTCGGTCATGACGGAAAATCGCCGCAACGCGGGTATCGATGTGCGGCATATGCTCACGCATTGTTGACAGCGCATTACCGATAAGCGGCCCGCCGTAATAGGCTTTTACTACTGCCAGACTGACTTTACCTTCGGCAAAATTCACCACCTGTAATGCGCCCGGATATTCAATCAGGCGATAAATGCTATCAATAACCAGTTGCTCAGGCGCAATCAGGTGATCGATTGGCACCGCATCGGATTGGAACAGCTTGTCGGCATCGCGAACGTAATCTGGTGAACGAATACGGGCGATGCGATTAGGCGTATTAAACAGTGAATAAGCTACCTGGCAGGCAACCATATTTGTTTCATCTGAGCTGGTTACGGCAACCAGCATATCGGCATCGTCGGCACCGGCTTCACGCAATACGCGGGGATGCGAACCATGCCCTTGCACGACACGGAGATCAAACTTGTCCTGCAGGCTGCGCAGGCGTTCACCATTGGTATCGACTACCGTGATATCGTTGTTCTCTCCGACCAGGTTTTCAGCCAGCGTACCGCCAACTTGCCCTGCGCCCAGAATGATAATTTTCATCAGTCGCGACCCGTTATCTCATCACTTTTTGATTAGCTTAGCGTAAAAGAAGCCATCGCCATCTTCCGCACCCGGTAAATTCTGACGTCCGGGTTTTTCCGGCGTACCGGTTTCGCTTAATACCGCATCCGGTGTGCGTGCCAGGAAGGCGGCAATTTGCTGCTGGTTCTCTTCTGGCAGGATAGAACACGTTGCATACACCAGCGTGCCGCCAGATTTAAGATGTGACCAGGTAGCATTCAGGATCTCAGCCTGTAATTGGGCAAGTTCGGCAATATCCCGGTCGCGGCGCAGCCATTTGATATCCGGATGGCGACGGATCACCCCGGTAGCAGAACATGGAGCGTCCAGCAAAATACGGTCAAACTGTTGTTCACCGCACCACTGCTGTGGATAGCGGCCATCCCCCTGTTTTACGGTTGCCTTCATGCCCAGACGTTTCAGATTGTCGTAAACGCGCGATAAGCGTTTTTCATCCACATCGACGGCCATGACGTTAGCTAGCGGAGCAACTTCCAGAATGTGAGTAGTTTTACCGCCCGGCGCACAGCACAGGTCGAGGATCTGCTCACCGTCCTCCGGCAACAGATAATTTACGCATCCTTGAGCGGAAGCATCCTGAACCGTGACCCAACCTTCGTCAAAACCAGGGAGGGCGTGAACTGGAGCCGGTGTTTCCAGACGCACTGCATCCGGGTAGTCTGGATGCGGAAAACCTGTTAATCCCGCTTCGGTAAGCAGGCCTAGCCAGGCGTCGCGAGTATGGTGATTACGATTGACTCGTAGCCACATCGGCGGTCGCTGGTTATTGGCTTCAAGAATGGCTTCCCACTTCTGCGGATACGCACTCTTAATACGTTTCACCAGCCAGGAGGGGTGTAAGAAGCGCAAATCGCTTTGCGCAAACTCGGCCAGCAGTTCATCCTGACGGCGTTGAAACTGGCGCAGTACGCCGTTGATCAGCCCTTTCAGCTGTGGACGCTTAATAATGACCGCGCCTTCTACGGTCTCAGCTAACGCAGCGTGTGCTGGAATTCGAGTATGCAACAGTTGGTAGAAGCCCACCATGATCAGGTAGTGAACGGTGCGCTGTTTGCCCGTCATTGGACGTTCCATCAGTTGCTGGATCATCCACTCCAGTTGAGAGAGTGTACGTAATACGCCGAAGCAAAGTTCCTGTAACAGCGCTTTGTCTTTATCGGCAACTTTTTGCTGCATGGCGGGCAGCACGTTACTTAGTGATTGTCCTTTCTCGACAACCTGTTCGACGGCCTGGGCCGCCATACTGCGTAAATTAAGATGTTTTTTCATAAGCGCAAAAATAAAAATGCCCGGAGACACCGGGCTTAAAGAGATGAACCGTCAGGCCAGACGGTTTCCGGGCACGAACCACTCCCGGCGTGAATTAAGCAGATCCTGCGCGCTCATGGCTTTTTTACCGGCAGGCTGCAAAGAGATAAGATTCAGAATGCCGTCACCTGTTGCGACCTGGATACCCTGCTTTGTCGCCTCTAGAATGGTGCCTGGCTCGGCCTGGGTGTTTACAGCAATAACCGAAGCTTGCCAGACTTTCACTGGCTGACCATCGATTTCAAGCCAGCTCATTGGCCACGGGTTAAAGGCGCGGATGCAGCGTTCCAATTGAACAGCCGAAAGCGACCAGTCGATACGGGCCTCTTCTTTGCTGAGTTTTTCTGCATGCGTAACCAGTGATTCGTCTTGTACCACCGGTTTTATTGTACCGGCAGCCAGCTGTTTTAGCGTTTCAATCAGCCCCTGAGGCCCCAGGTCTGCCAGCTTGTCATATAACGAACCGCTGGTATCTTCTGCCGTAATTGGGCAGGACAGCTTCAGCAGCATATCACCGGTGTCGAGGCCAACATCCATCTGCATGATGGTAACACCGGTTTCGGCGTCGCCTGCCCACAGTGAGCGCTGGATCGGTGCTGCACCCCGCCAACGCGGAAGCAGGGAACCGTGAACGTTGATACAACCCAGGCGCGGCATTTCCAGTACTGCTTTTGGCAGGATCAGGCCATATGCCACCACCACCATCACGTCTGCGTGTAAATCAGCAACCAGTAGTTGGTTTTCCTGAGGGCGAAGAGAGACGGGTTGAAAGACCGGTATCCCTTTTTCTTCTGCCAGCACTTTTACCGGGCTGGGCATCAGCTTTTTACCGCGTCCCGCCGGGCGGTCCGGTTGGGTAAACACGCCAACGACGTTATGTCCAGAAGACAGCAGCGCGTCGAGATGACGCGCTGCAAAGTCAGGTGTACCCGCAAAAATAATACGTAGTGAGTCCGACACGTTGATCCTTGTCCTTAAGCTCGAGCGTTCAGGCGGTCGAGTTTTTCAACTTTCTGACGAATGCGTTGTTGCTTCAACGGAGACAGATAATCGATAAATAGTTTACCGACCAGGTGATCCATTTCATGTTGAATGCAGATAGCGAGCAGGCCATCGGCTTCCAGTTCAAAAGATTTGCCGTCGCGATCAAGCGCACGAATTTTTACTTTCTCTGCACGCGGTACTAACGCACGCTGTTCAGGAATAGACAGACAGCCTTCTTCAATGCCGGTTTCGCCGTCTTTTTCCAGCAGTTCTGGGTTAATGAGTACCAACTGCTCATCGCGATTTTCAGAGACATCAATAACAATGATGCGCTGATGAATATCGACCTGTGTTGCTGCCAGACCGATACCTTCTTCGGCGTACATCGTTTCGAACATATCATCAACGATACGCTGAATTTCTGCATTCACTTCTTCAACCGGTTTTGCGACTTTGCGAAGGCGCTCGTCCGGAATATGTAACACTTGCAAAACTGACATAGTTATCCAGAGTTGTGTTCAGGAGTTGAAAAGATAATTACCTCTATTCTAGACAAAACCCCCTCTGATTGACAGCATCAGTGACCAATCGCAAAGATTGCCAGGACTGCTTGTGGCAGGGGAACAGGGATGACCCAAATCGAAATTTGGCTACGTTTAGCGCAAGTGAATGAACTGTATGGTGATGAGATAGTGCGCGTTGCTCACTGGCTCAATACTCAACCGTGTATTAACAACGCGGTACTCTTGCAGGCTGGATTCTCTCCACGCCAGGCAAGACGCTTTTTAACCTTTTCAGATCTGACGCTGGAAAAAACGCTGCGCTGGCTTGAACAGCCTAACCACCATTTTGTGGTTGCCGACAGCGAGCATTATCCGCCACAGCTCCGTGCGATTGAGGATTATCCTGGGGTGCTTTTTGTTGCAGGAGCTCCTGCATGCCTCCACTCATTTCAAGTTGCCGTTGTCGGTAGTCGACAACACTCATGGTATGGCGAACGCTGGGGACGGTTGTTTTGCGAAAATCTTGCTGCATGTGGGGTGACGATCACCAGCGGTCTGGCCCGGGGGATTGATGGCGTGGCGCACAATGCTGCGATAAACCGACAAGGCACAAGTATTGCGGTGCTGGGAAATGGACTTGAGACCATTCACCCACGACAGCATATCCGTCTTGCGGAGCGACTTATTGAGGCTGGGGGCGCACTGGTGTCTGAGTTCCCATTAAATATGCTCCCTTTGCCGCGCAATTTTCCCCGACGAAATCGCATTATTAGTGGGCTAAGTAAAGGTGTACTGGTCGTTGAAGCTGCACAGCGTAGTGGTTCACTGGTTACTGCTCGCTGTGCACTGGAACAAGGGCGGGAGGTGTTTGCTTTACCAGGGCCGATTGGGAGCCCGGGAAGTGAAGGCCCGCATTGGCTTATTCAGCAGGGAGCCATGCTTGTGACGACACCAGAGGAAATTCTTGAAAATTTGCAATATGGGCTGCAATGGTTGCCAGATGAACCTGAAAAATCAATTTATTCGCCAGATCACGGAGAGGTGGCATTGCCATTTCCGGAGCTCCTGGCTAACGTAGGAGATGAGGTAACACCTGTTGACGTCGTCGCTGAACGTGCCGGCCAACCTGTGCCAGAGGTAGTGGCTCAACTGCTCGAACTGGAGTTAGCAGGGTGGATCGCAGCTGTACCCGGCGGCTATGTCCGATTGAGGAGGGCATGCCATGTTCGACGTACTAATGTATTTGTTTGAGACATATATCCATAACGAAGCTGAGCTGCGTGTGGATCAGGACAAACTGGAACGGGATCTTACCGACGCTGGTTTTGATCGTGAAGACATTTACAACGCGTTACTTTGGCTGGAGAAGCTTGCTGACTATCAGGATGGCCTTGCTGAACCTATGCAGCTGGCATCGGACCCTCTTTCTATACGTATTTATACTGCGGAAGAGTGCGATCGACTGGATGCAAGCTGTAGAGGATTCCTGCTATTCCTGGAGCAGATTCAGGTGCTAAACCTCGAAACGCGAGAAATGGTTATTGAGCGCGTACTCGCGCTGGATACGGCAGAGTTCGATCTGGAAGACCTGAAGTGGGTGATTCTGATGGTGCTATTCAACATTCCAGGTTGTGAAAATGCCTATCAGCAAATGGAAGAATTACTCTTTGAAGTGAATGAAGGTATGCTGCATTAATCAATCTTCATTCAGTATGAGTTGTTATGGCTAAATCAGCACTGTTCACGGTGCGTAAAAACGAGCCCTGCCCACAATGCGGGGCTGAACTGGTTATTCGTTCCGGGAAACACGGTCCATTTCTCGGTTGTTCACACTATCCAGAATGCGATTACATCCGTCCGCTGAAATCTTCCGCGGACGGACATATTGTCAAAGTTCTGGAGGGTAAGCTTTGTCCTGCATGTGGCGCTGAGCTGGTGCTGAGACAGGGACGATTCGGTATGTTTATTGGATGCAGTGACTATCCTGCGTGCGATCACACCGAGCTCATCGACAAGCCTGATGAAACAGCAATAGTCTGTCCTCAATGCCAGACTGGTCATCTTGTCCAGCGGCGTTCCCGTTATGGCAAAACCTTTTACTCCTGCGATCGCTATCCGGAGTGCCAGTTTGTCATTAACTTCAAACCGTTAGCCGGAGAATGTCCTGAGTGTCATTATCCGCTTCTCATCGAAAAGAAAACCGCGCAGGGTGTGAAGCATTTCTGTGCCAGTAAACAATGTGGAAAGCCGATTTCGGCGGAATAAAAAAGTGAATAATAACCTGCCCACAGATCCTATCGTTGCTGCGATAGCGGTTCTGAAACAAGAAAAAGTCATCGCCTATCCAACTGAAGCTGTATTTGGTGTCGGCTGCGACCCCGATAGCGAAACGGCGGTGAGCCGTTTGTTGGCGCTAAAACAACGTCCGGTCGATAAAGGGTTAATTTTAATCGCGTCAAACTTTGAACAACTTAAACCGTATATCGACGATAGCATGCTCACCGATGCTCAACGTGACGCTGTTTTCGCCCGTTGGCCTGGTCCTGTTACCTTCGTTTTCCCAGCGCTTGCGACAACGCCACGCTGGTTGACCGGGCGCTTTGATTCTCTGGCTGTTCGCGTCACCGATCACCCGCTGGTGGTTGCGTTGTGCCAGGCTTATGGCAAACCGTTAGTTTCTACCAGTGCTAATTTGAGTGGCTTACCGCCTTGCAGAACGGTAGAGGAAGTTCGCGCACAGTTCGGTACAGACTTTCCTGTGGTTGAAGGGGAGACCGGGGGGCGTTTGAATCCTTCGGAGATCCGTGATGCTCTGACAGGTGAACAGTTTCGACAGGGGTAATATGAAAGAAGCCTATGCTGTTTTTGGTAATCCGATAGCGCACAGTAAATCGCCCTTTATTCATCAGCAATTTGCAGAGCAGCTGAAGATTGATCACTCCTACGGGCGTGTATTGGCACCCATCAATGATTTTGTGAATACCCTGAACGCTTTTTTTGCTGAGGGCGGGAAGGGGGCAAATGTCACCGTGCCTTTTAAAGAAGAGGCATTTGCACGTGCCGATGAACTAACGGAGCGGGCATCGCTTGCTGGAGCGGTCAACACCCTTAAACGGCTGGAGGATGGGCGTTTGCTGGGAGACAACACGGATGGTATCGGCTTGTTGAGCGATCTTGAGCGTTTATCTTTCATTCGTCCCGGATCGCGAGTTCTGCTGATTGGTGCGGGTGGTGCATCCCGTGGAGTTTTATTACCTCTTCTTTCTATGGATTGCGCGGTGACTATTGTTAACCGTACCGCTTCGCGCGCTGAAGAACTGGCACTAATCTTCTCCCATACCGGCAGCGTACAGGCGGTAGGAATGGATGAGCTTGATAATTACAGTTTTGATTTGATTATTAACGCGACATCCAGCGGAATTAGCGGTGAGATACCGGCTATTCCGACATCTCTTATTCACTCATCTGTCTATTGTTATGACATGTTTTATCAGAAAGGAGATACACCGTTCCTCTCCTGGTGTGCCGAACATGGGGCGAAACAATATGCTGATGGCCTGGGTATGCTGGTGGGGCAAGCAGCGCACGCCGTTTTACTCTGGCATGGGGTTTTGCCGCAGATTGAACCCGTCATTAAAAGCATGCAGCAGGAATTGTCGGCATGAATCAGGCGATCCAGTTTCCCGATCGAGAAGAATGGCGCACGGATGTCAGCGCCGTGGTTTTTCCGGCGATGGTTCATGGTATGCAGTTAACATGTGCCATATCTGGAGAGATGCTGGCGTCCCGCTTTGGCGGCGACACGCCTGAACAGTGGTTGGAAATCTTTCAACAGCATCGCTGGGATCTGGAAGAAGAAGCTGAAGGATTGATCCAGGACCAGCAGGAAGATGCTCAAGGTTGGGTGTGGTTACTCTGACTTAAATATTCATCTTTCCACTTAACATAGTTGTTAGCTGAATATTGTAAGCCTGCTTTCTCTTCATCGCTTAATGGACGGATTTGTTTAACCGGGCTTCCCAGGTACAGATACCCGCTTTCCAGGCGTTTGTTTTGGGGAACCAGGCTCCCAGCCCCAATCATAACGTCGTCTTCTACTACCACGCCATCCAGCAGAATCGAACCCATACCGACTAATACGCGGTTGCCAATGATACAGCCGTGTAGCATGACTTTATGGCCGACCGTTACATCCTCACCCACGATCAATGGATTACCCTGCGGATTAGACGTGGATTTATGTGTGACATGGAGAACGCTGCCGTCCTGAATGTTTGTACGGGCACCAATTTGTACATAGTTAACGTCGCCACGAATGGCAACCAGTGGCCAAATTCCGACATCATCAGCCAAACGAGCATCACCAATGACGACACTGCTGGTGTCGATCATCACGCGATTTCCGATCTGTGGGAAAAGATCCTTATAAGGACGCAGTACATCAGACATGTTTACCTCAACGAAAATAGAGCAGTAATGAAGACTTTGGTTGGATTATTGAGACTGTGCAAGTGGTTTAGCTATCAAAAATCAGCCAAATTGCGCAGGAATGTAGCGAAAGGAGTGAAAAACAAGCATTCAGAAAAAAAGATCCAAAAAATACTTGTGCTAAAAAATGGGATCCCTATAATGCGCCTCCATCGACACGGCGGATGTGAATCACTTCACGCAAACAGCCGGTTCGGTTGAAGAGAAAAACCTGAAAATGAGGGTTGACTCTGAAAGAGAAAAGCGTAATATACGCCACCTCGCGACAGAGCGCTAAAGCGCGTCGCAACTGCTCTTTAACAATTTATCAGACAATCTGT
>NZ_JAOWGT010000046.1:0-5352 GCF_030333005.1 Citrobacter sp. Cpo030
GCAACAACGCCCGCACCAACAGTACGGCCGCCTTCACGGATTGCGAAACGCAGACCGTCGTCCATCGCGATCGGGTGGATCAGGGTAACAACCATTTTGATGTTGTCGCCCGGCATTACCATCTCTACGCCTTCCGGCAGTTCGATGGTACCAGTCACGTCAGTAGTACGGAAGTAGAACTGCGGACGGTAGCCTTTGAAGAACGGAGTATGACGGCCGCCTTCGTCTTTGGACAGAATGTACACTTCAGATTCAAACTTGGTGTGCGGCTTGATAGAGCCCGGCTTAGCCAGTACCTGACCACGTTCGATTTCTTCACGCTTGATACCACGCAGCAGAACACCAACGTTCTCACCAGCACGGCCTTCGTCCAGCAGTTTGCGGAACATTTCAACGCCAGTACAGGTAGACTTAGCAGTCTCTTTGATACCAACGATTTCAACTTCTTCACCAACTTTGATGATACCGCGCTCTACACGACCGGTAACAACGGTACCACGACCGGAGATGGAGAATACGTCTTCGATAGGCAGCAGGAACGGCTTGTCAATCGCACGCTCTGGTTCTGGGATGTAAGAATCCAGGAAGCCAGCCAGTTCGATGATTTTCGCTTCCCACTCTGCTTCGCCTTCCAGCGCTTTCAGAGCAGAACCACGAACGATCGGAGTGTCGTCGCCCGGGAAATCGTACTGAGACAGAAGTTCACGAACTTCCATTTCTACCAGTTCCAGCAGCTCTTCGTCATCAACCATGTCGCATTTATTCAGGAACACGATGATGTACGGAACACCTACCTGACGACCCAGCAGGATGTGCTCACGAGTCTGCGGCATCGGGCCGTCAGTCGCAGCAACAACCAGGATCGCGCCGTCCATCTGCGCAGCACCGGTGATCATGTTTTTAACATAGTCGGCGTGGCCCGGGCAGTCTACGTGTGCGTAGTGGCGAGTCGGGGTGTCATATTCAACGTGAGAAGTGTTGATGGTGATACCACGAGCTTTTTCTTCCGGCGCGTTATCGATCTGGTCGAATGCGCGAGCAGCACCGCCGTAGGTTTTAGCCAGAACGGTAGTGATTGCAGCGGTCAGCGTTGTTTTACCA
This sequence comes from Citrobacter sp. Cpo030, assembly GCF_030333005.1. Lineage (NCBI taxonomy): Bacteria > Pseudomonadati > Pseudomonadota > Gammaproteobacteria > Enterobacterales > Enterobacteriaceae > Citrobacter > Citrobacter sp. Cpo030. Next base: position 1,102 of record NZ_JAOWGT010000046.1, read on the forward strand.
TGGTCAACGTGGCCGATAGTACCGACGTTAACGTGCGGTTTAGTACGTTCAAATTTTTCTTTAGACATCGATTGTCCCTCTAAGACACGGATAAATCGGTGATATCACCACATCAACCAGGCAATATACCTGAGCTGTTGAATGCTTTTAAAAGTAAACAGAGAGAAACGGGAAGGAGAAGTGAAGTGGTGCTGATACCCAGAGTCGAACTGGGGACCTCACCCTTACCAAGGGTGCGCTCTACCAACTGAGCCATATCAGCACGTCTGGAGCGGGCAGCGGGAATCGAACCCGCATCATCAGCTTGGAAGGCTGAGGTAATAGCCATTATACGATGCCCGCATCCTGAAACTCGGCTACCCAGTTCTTTCTGCAACAAAAAAGAGATCTCTCTCTTTTCTGTTCGAGCTGATTAATTTTTTAATCAACTCAGGCGGCGATAACGCTGCCAGAAAGTGGTGGTGGGGGAAGGATTCGAACCTTCGAAGTCTGTGACGGCAGATTTACAGTCTGCTCCCTTTGGCCGCTCGGGAACCCCACCGGACTTGATGGTGCCGACTACCGGAATCGAACTGGTGACCTACTGATTACAAGTCAGTTGCTCTACCTACTGAGCTAAGTCGGCATCAAGTAGCGCGCATTTTATGGAGACATGCGCACTCATGCAACTAAAAAATTGCATAAAATGTTCTATCGCTCACATTTTGCACTATACGACCGATAAATAATCTATTTCCTCTTTGGATTGAACAAATTTCCAACGCCAGGTGCCTCCTCAGAGAGGAATTTTGCTCCGGCAGGTACGCTTTGATAGAGAGAAAGCACATCTTTATACATCTGGAATACTCGTCACATTGCATTTCAGAGGATGATTTTTTCTTATTATTCCCCCCCATCTGGTGTTACCCTCCTGCCCATTGTCCAAATTAACTGAAATGTGCGTGCCATTGCGTACCGGGGATGATTTCGTTTTTTACCGCAGACCTGATATAGCAATGACAGCCAGACCATGCGTATGAGTATAAAAGAGCAAGCGTTAACGTCGCCTTACCTACAGTTTGATCGCAACCAGTGGGCTGCGCTTCGTGATTCCGTGCCGATGACCCTGACCGAGGAAGAGATTGCTCGTCTTAAAGGCATTAACGAAGACTTATCGCTGGAAGAAGTTGCCGAGATTTATTTGCCTCTCTCGCGTTTGCTAAACTTTTACATCAGTTCGAACCTGCGACGTCAGGCCGTGCTGGAGCAATTTTTAGGCACGAATGGCGAGCGTATTCCTTATATTATTAGCATTGCTGGCAGCGTCGCCGTCGGTAAAAGTACGACTGCGCGTGTTTTGCAGGCTTTGCTCAGTCGCTGGCCCGAGCATCGCAAGGTCGAGTTGATTACTACCGATGGCTTTCTCCACCCTAACCAGGTATTGAAAGATCGTGGACTGATGAAGAAGAAAGGCTTCCCCCAGTCCTATGATATGCATCGCTTGGTTAAATTCGTTTCCGATCTGAAATCAGGCGTACCTAACGTCACGGCGCCGGTCTATTCCCATCTCATCTATGATGTGATCCCTGATGGCGACAAAACCGTTGCCCAGCCCGACATATTAATACTCGAAGGGCTAAATGTATTACAAAGCGGGATGGACTATCCTCACGATCCGCATCATGTATTTGTTTCTGACTTTGTCGACTTTTCTATTTATGTTGATGCGCCAGAAGAATTACTCCAGACGTGGTATATCAACCGTTTCCTGAAATTCCGTGAAGGGGCGTTTACCAACCCGGACTCTTATTTCCATAACTATGCAAAATTATCAGAAGATGAGGCTATCAACACCGCCACATCGTTATGGAAAGAGATTAACTGGCTGAATTTAAAACAAAATATATTACCAACGCGTGAGCGAGCAAGCTTAATCATGACGAAAAGTGCCAATCATGCCGTTGAGCAAGTCAGGTTGAGAAAATAAATAAGAAGGGGAGCAACAGCTCCCCTTCTTATTACTCAGCGCTTCTTAGCGATATTTCTCCACCCATCCAGGGTTTGATCTCGCCATTTTGTTCAAGCAATAATGCACCTTGCGCGTCTATTCCACGTGAGATGCCAAATATTTCTTTATCACCAATAATAAGTTTGACCGGACGGTCGATAAAGTTATCCAGTCTCTTCCAGCGAGACAGATACGGCGCTAAACCTTCGTGCTCAAAGAGCACTAACGCAGCACGCAACTCACGTATCAGTCGGGCAGCAAGGGTATTGCGATCAATGTTAATGCCCGCTTCCTGCAGGTTAATCCAGCCTTGATTAACCACATTTTCTTCAACCCGGCGCATGGACATATTAATACCCGCACCGATAACAATCTGCGCGGCATCCCCTGTCTTACCGGTCAGTTCAACCAGGATCCCTGCCAGCTTACGGTCGAGCAAATAGAGGTCGTTGGGCCATTTTACACGTACCTTCTCTGCGCCCAGATCGCGTAAAACCTCAGCCATGACGATACCAATAACCAGACTCAGGCCAATCGCGGCAGCCGGTCCTTGTTCCAACCGCCAGAACATTGAAAGGTACAGGTTGGCACCAAACGGTGAAAACCATTTGCGACCACGGCGGCCGCGCCCGGCTTGCTGATATTCAGCGACACAGGCATCCCCTGACTCCAGTTGACCTATTCGGTCCATCAGGTACTGATTGGTTGAGTCGATAACCGGCAGGACTGTGATATTTCCACCATCCAGTTGAGAATGAATAAGTGAAGCATCTAATAGTTGGATAGGCTCCGGTAAGCTGTATCCTTTACCTGGAACAGTAAAGACATCAACCCCCCAGTCGCGTACCGTCTGGACATGCTTATTGATTGCGGCACGGCTCATTCCCAACTTTTCACCGAGCTGCTCACCGGAATGAAATTCGCCGTCAGCGAGTAATGAAATAAGCGTCAGAGGGACGGTATTATCCTTCATGCAATGATCTCCACAGCATTCATTTCACCCTGCGGGCCAATAAACCGGACCTCTGGTTCGAGCCAGACATTAAATTTCTCACCGACTTTTTGACGTACATGATGTGCAAGTTGCACCACATCCTGACTCGTCGCATTGTCTGCATTGATTAGCACCAGTGCCTGCTGTTGATGTACCGCTGCGCCACCAATGCGCATGCCTTTTAGCTGGCATTGATCGATCAGCCAGCCTGCTGCCAGTTTCACAGAGCCATCAGCCTGCGGGTAATGAGGTGCTGTTGGGAATTTTGCCAGGAGCTCTTGCGCAATCTCTGCGGTGACAACCGGGTTTTTAAAGAAGCTTCCTGCATTACCGTTTACTTTCGGATCGGGCAGTTTTGTCGTGCGCATATGGCAGACAGAATCAAAAACTTGCTGAGGCGTCACCGTTGTAGGATCCAGGCGCGTCAGATCGCTATAGGTCAGTACCGGATGCCACTGTTTAGACAAGCGTAAACCAACAGCAATAATTGCGAAGCGATCCTGGTATTCATGTTTGAAGATGCTGTCACGATAACCAAAACGACATTCTGCTGCACCAACACGCAGATGTTTGCCAGTCGACAGCTCAACGCAGTCTACGTATTCGCAGACGCGCTGTAGCTCTACGCCATAGGCACCTATATTCTGGATTGGCGATGAACCCACGCAGCCTGGGATAAGCGCCAGATTTTCCAGCCCAGGCATACCAAGCTGCAACGTATGCTGGACCAGATGATGCCAGTTTTCACCCGCACCTACGTGCAAATGCCACGCATCAGGTTGTTCTGTAATCTCAATACCCTTAATACGATTGACGATCACCGTACCCTGGAAGGTATCAAGAAACAGGACGTTACTCCCTTCGCCCAGGATCAGTACTGGATGATGCGATGCATTGGCTGATTGCCAGGCATTCAGTAATTGTTGTTCATTTTCGGCGCAGACAAGTTCATTCGTTTGCTGATCGATACCGAAGGTGTTCCAGGCTTTAAGGGAGTGATTCATAGACGCTTTCCTGATGCAAAATCGCGCCTAGTTTACCGCATATGCCGCAGGAAGGCTTGTGTTATGGAGGTTTTGGATATTGCTTTGCACCCGATGGTGCTGCGATGTGATGTGCCTGATGCGCTGCGCTTATCAGGCCTACAAAATACGTTCAGCCCAGCCCCTGCAGGCCGGATAAGGCGGCATGCCGCATCCGGCGGTTTTCATCCCGCACAGACGCAAAAAAGCCCATCCGGCAGGATGGGCTTCTTCACTTTAATTGATGC
>NZ_JAOWGT010000047.1:0-198146 GCF_030333005.1 Citrobacter sp. Cpo030
GATGCTCAGGCCGAGATCCGCCGTCTCCAGAAAGAGCTGAAACGGGTTACCGACGAACGGGACATATTAAAAAAAGCCGCGGCGTACTTCGCAAAGCTGTCCGACTGAGGTACGCCTTTATCCGTGACAACTCCTGTTGCTGGCCTGTTCGCCTGCTCTGTCGGGTGCTGGATGTTCATCCCAGTGGTTTTTACGCCTGGCTTCAGCAGCCGCATTCACAACGCCATCAGGCAGACCTGAGACTGACAGGACAGATTAAACAGTTCTGGCTGGAGTCGGGATGCGTCTATGGTTATCGCAAAATCCATCTGGATCTGCGTGACAGCGGGCAACAGTGCGGAGTAAACAGAGTCTGGAGACTGATGAAACGTGTCGGAATAAAGGCTCAGGTCGGATACCGAAGCCCGCGGGCACGTAAAGGCGAGGCCAGTATCGTGTCACCCAACAGGCTCCAGCGACAGTTCAATCCGGATGCTCCTGATGAGCGTTGGGTAACGGACATAACCTACATCAGGACCCACGAAGGCTGGCTGTATCTTGCCGTTGTTGTTGATCTGTTCTCACGCAAAATTATCGGCTGGTCCATGCAATCCCGGATGACAAAGGACATTGTCCTGAACGCACTGCTGATGGCTGTATGGCGGCGTAATCCCGAAAAACAGGTGCTGGTTCATTCGGATCAGGGCAGTCAGTACACAAGCCATGAGTGGCAGTCGTTCCTGAAATCACACGGCCTGGAGGGTAGCATGAGCCGTCGCGGTAACTGCCATGATAATGCGGTTGCAGAAAGTTTTTTCCAGTTGTTGAAACGTGAACGGATAAAGAAAAAGATCTACGGAACGCGGGAAGAAGCCCGCAGTGATATTTTTGATTACATCGAAATGTTTTATAACAGTAAGCGTCGGCATGGTTCTAGCGAACAGATGTCACCGACAGAATATGAAAACCAGTATTATCAACGGCTCGGAAGTGTCTAGATTATCCGTGGCGATTCAAACGGCTACTTACCTCTACTTTTGAACATGAATAAAAGGCTTATTGAACCCCGTAAAAGGAATGTACATTTTCACAGCGCCTTGATTGTTCCTGAAAAAAATAGACATGGTTTTGCTTTACTCATTAATAAAATGCAATGTGGGATCAACATTAACGGCTATCAAAGTCATCATTTGGAAAGAGCTAACTTCAATGATGATTTTTTGAATGATTTTGGCTTACATCATTTCCACCTTGGTGAAACAACTCAAAAGACTGGAAAGCATAAGCACTACATTGAAAGAACTGGCAATACTGTTTTTGCAAAGGTTGATCAGAACGACATTTATTTATTAGGAGTATTCGGTCATAACAGTGAAGAAAAACAATTCATCTATTCTGATGAACAACTGCTCAAGTCCTTATATGATGAGTGGCCACATCTCCTTGAACAGTGTCGAGTTAGAGGTGTGACAGGGCAAACACTATCCCCAGAAGAACGAAATGCCTTACGAAGTAACGGTGCCAATGTGATTACGGCCCTTAGTGATGACATTACAATTATGTCCCCCGGGGGAGGGTACATGGCAAATAAAATGAGTGCTTCTGTTTCCATAGAAATGATACATCTATACCGTACAATTTCTATGCTTAAAAAATCATTATTTGAGATTCAAGAACAGCACTATCCATTTGATGCTGAATTCAAAGTGATCACTTTCGGTCACGATGAGTTAAGCTTATTTTGCGATAAAAACTGTTTTTTTACAAAAATACAGATATTAGGTGGCCATCATAAAACCATGAGTTTAGCGCCTGGATATGGGCCAGTTTACTCTCATGGCTTTGTACTAGGTAAAACGACTAAGCTATATGTTGCATTGATTGAAGCGCTAAATACTACTGCGAGCAGAAATTATCTACATCCATTTCCGTCACTATATATACGACATTTATGAATCTTTAATATACAATTAAATCAAAATTAAAATTTTTCAGGCATTTATTTCGAATCATAGATGTGCCTAAAATCCACACAATTTCCTTAAGGGGTCTTTGCATGCGGATTAGGTTACCTTTAAAGTGAACTTCCGCTCCTCGCTCATGAGGGACAACCATACTCAAATCTCCCACATTGCAGGAGATTTAAGTATGAACACGTCACCGTGGAACAAAGACCGTATCATTGGCCAAAAAAGACCACTTCAGATATCTCATATCTGGGGTATCCGAATCCGACTTGAACTGGAAGGTAAAACGCGCGATTTAGCCCTGTTCAATATGGCCCTAGACAGTAAACTTCGGGGTTGTGATCTGGTTAAGCTAAAAGTTTCTGATGTTGCATATGGTAGCTCCGTTTCAAGCAGAGCAATGGTGTTGCAACAGAAAACCGGTAGCCCTGTGCAATTTGAGATAACTAAAGGGACAAGAGAAGCTGTTGCTGCATTGATAAAGCTTAGCAATTTGCACAATAAAGACTTCTTGTTTTGGTCTCGGGTCGGAACTAACCGGCACATTTCAACTCGGCAATACAACCGAATCTTTCATAGGTGGGTAGAAAAGCTTGGTCTCGAAGATTCGCTTTACAGCACACATTCCATGAGAAGAACAAAACCTTACCTGATCTACAAGAAAACCAAGAATCTCCGGGTGATCCAACTTCTGTTGGGTCATAAGAAACTGGAAAGCACAGTCCGTTATCTGGGCATTGAAGTCGATGATGCGTTAGAGATCTCTGAATCGATTGAAGTCTAAGGTTGCCAGGGCTGCAACAGCAGTCCTGTGCCAAAAACGGACATTAATACATGGGGGGCGATAATGGGTGTGAACTCTTCTGCTGAATCGATTCCTGTGCTAACATAAACCCATAGGGGATGGCATTCCCCCTTGAACCGCCATGTGGCTAATGATGCCTGCATTTATTCCCGGACCGGGAAGATGCAGGCTTATCGTTTTATCAGCCATGCAGCGTTGTGTGTCCGGGATGATTAACCATCTGAGGATGCTTCAATGCGCTCAAATCACTTCCTGCTCAATAATTCAATCAGTTCTCTTGCGCAATGGCTTGGCCTTGCTTTCCTGATCGCCGTGCTGACCGGCACAGCTTCTGCGTTCTTTCTGTTTTCCCTTGACTGGGCTACGGCGACCCGGCTCAGACATCATTGGCTTATCTGGTTGCTTCCCGTTGCAGGATTTGCCGTGGGATGGGTTTATCTGCGCTACGGAAGTTCAGTAGAAGGCGGGAATAACCTGGTGCTCGATGAAATTCATAATCCCCAAAAAATTATCCGTCTGCGCATGGCCCCGCTGGTATTTATCGGCACTGTTGTTTCGCATCTCTTTGGTGCTTCTGTTGGGCGCGAAGGGACAGCAGTACAGATGGGTGCCTCCATAGCCGATCAGTTTACTCGCATGTTTGGCCTGACGCCGGATACCCGACGCATTGTCCTGATGGCCGGTATCAGTGCCGGTTTCTCATCAGTATTCGGCACCCCTCTCGCGGGCGCCATTTTTGGGCTTGAGGTTCTGGCCGTAGGGCGGATGAATTACAACGCATTAATACCGTGTATTTTCGCTGCCATTGTGGCCGATCAAACTGGGTTATTATGGGGAGTACATCATACTCATTACTCCGTCTCGTTTATTCCTCATATGTCTGCCTGGGCACTGATTGCTGTCATAATCGCCGGTGGGCTCTTTGGTCTGACTGCCAGGGCTTTTGCCAGCGCAACACATGCCATCGGCAGTTTCATGAAGAAGGCTATCCATTATGCGCCACTGAGACCGTTCATTGGCGGACTGGTAGTGGCTGTGTCGGTCTTTTGCCTGGGTGCTGATCGCTATATCGGTCTGGGTATTCCCGTTATCGTTGACGCCTTTCATCAGTATCTGGCTCCATGGGATTTCCTGGGAAAACTGGTATTTACGGTCACTTCTCTGGGCGCAGGTTTTAAAGGTGGGGAGGTCACACCGCTCTTTTATATTGGGGCCACACTGGGTAACGCGCTGGCTCCAGTGCTGCATTTACCGGTCAGTTTTCTGGCCGGGATTGGCTTTGTGGCCGTCTTTGCCGGAGCTGCGAATACCCCTGTGGCTTCAACACTGATGGCTATTGAGTTATTTGGCTCTGAGATGGGCGTTTATGCTGCACTGGCCTGTGCTGTTGCCTGGCTGATATCGGGTTATACCGGCATTTATCGTTCCCAGCGCGTAGCCTGCCTGAAACATGGCTTCGTGCCGAAGAATATTAAACTTGCTGATGTCCCTGACTGGTTAGCAGACAATGTAAAGTCCCGGAAACCGAAAAGCAGCGAAACCTGTTCGGCAGAGGTGAATAAGTGAAGATGGAAACGCTATCGACGCTACGAATCTATATCCCGTCAGGCACCAGGGTAAAAGCATCGGGATTTATGAAAAAACTTACCGCTCCTCCATTGAGCCATTATCTGCTGCGTCAGGCTAGGGCAGAGGGAGTACCTCAGGCTATCATCCACAACGTAAGTGCAGGGTATCTTGTCGGGATGAAAATAAGCTATTCCCACCATGAAATTAAAGCAGGTACTCACCCGGAATGCCTTGAACTGATTGGGCATGTAGCTGAATTAAAAAAATTCATCGCTGATTATGAAGAGCATCTCGAAGGATTGCGCTGCATCATCTCAATGTCTGAGGAACACACCATCATTTCTGAAGAAGTATTACCATGAATGAAATACATCCGTTGTAATAGCACGGATAGCTCTGAATCACCATGGGTTCAAAGGCAACTGCGTGCAAGTCATGGGCTGGGATTAGCCCATGACTTGCAGACACGGACAAATATCATGAATGTCCGTTATTCGCTCAAAGCGGACCTTGCGACGCTTCACTAGATGCCATGAAACGGGCATTTCAGCAGTAGTTTGGGCTGTGTTCAAACTCACCCAACCCTTTGTGATACGATATTCGCTTTAAATTGTCACATGGGGTCAGATTTTGAATTCATACATTTTCCTTGCTGGGGCCATCGTAGCTGAAGTCGTAGGTACAACCCTGATGAAGTTCTCTGACGGATTCACACGCCTATGGCCATCTGTAGCAACTATTGTGTGCTACTGTGCAGCCTTTTATCTTCTCTCCCAAACTCTGTCGACCATTCCAACGGGTATCGCATACGCAATTTGGTCAGGTGCTGGAATCGTATTAATCAGCCTTTTGGGCTGGTTAATAAGCGGGCAAAAGCTAGATTTTCCGGCGATCGCAGGTATGCTTCTTATTTGTGCTGGGGTTCTGGTTATTAATATTTTTTCAAAATCCTCCCCACATTGATCCTCTTATCTTGTTCGAGCAGGAAAAGTGCATATGAAAATACCAATACTCCATACAGAACGCTTGCTGTTAAAACCATTAGAAGCCGAAGATGCCTCGCAGATTCAGGTGCTTTATCCCCGCTGGGAGATAGTTCGCTATATGGTCTCCTCAGTACCCTGGCCCTATCCTGATAACGGTGCGGAGAATTACGTCAACAACGTTGCCCTGCCTGATATGGAAAAAGGGATTGCGTGGATCTGGACTATCAGACTCCGTGAGGCCCCTGACGCTCTCATAGGTTTAATTTGCCTTTATGACGTTGAGGATAATAACCGTGGATTTTGGTTAGCTCCGGAATATCAGGGGCAGGGTTTTATGCGTGAAGCCAGTAATGTCGCTACGGATTACTGGTTTAATACGTTAAATAAGACAGTATTGCGTGCGCCGAAAGCCTCTCTCAATATCCGTTCCAGACGTATTTCAGACAGTAGCGGAATGCGGCTTATCAAAACGGAAAAGAAAGAGTATGTCAGCGGTTTGCTGGATTCTGAACTTTGGGAAATCACGCGCGACGAATGGAACGCTCGTCAGGTTGGTTAAAATAAATTATGGAATGTCCATAACCGAACCGCAGAGAATTTCTGTTCTTCGCGAAAGTTCATCACCTCTTGAATCAGTTTTCTGCCCAATCCAATCCACTGCCGCGACAGCCATCATCGAGAATACACCAGCGCAAATGTGCTTCATTCATTTTGCCCTGCACCAATGGCAAGTTTATTAATCCTGAAGTTGCGATCATAATAAATAGATACGCAGCGAAGCCTGTCACTCGCGGGCAACATGAGTAATGCTATCTTATTTGAGGATTCTGGCATGGCCCCCTTTCATCAACTGACTGCCATCAGTTTGCATGGCCAGCCCATCTGTATGGCCGACTACGCAGGCAAACTGGTTCTGGTGGTTAATACCGCCAGCCATTGTGGTTTCACTCCACAATATGCAGGCCTCGAAGCGCTCTACAAGAAGTACGCCGCGCAGGGTCTGGTGGTGCTTGGTTTTCCCTGCAACCAGTTCGGTAACCAGGAGCCCGGTGGAGCCGACGAAATCGCGCAAACCTGTCACATCAACTACGGTGTGAGCTTCCCGATGTTTGAGAAAGTGGAAGTCAACGGTGCCGCTACGCACCCGGTGTTTCGTTACCTGAAAGACGAATTACCCGGCGTGCTGGGCGGGCGGATCAAGTGGAATTTTACTAAGTTCCTGATCGGGCGTGACGGCAAGCCGCTTAAGCGATTTGCACCCTTCACTACCCCAGAGAAAATAGAAACCACCATCCTTACAGTGCTTAAAGTCTGAGCGCCTCTGTAATTCAAACCGACCCTGGTATGCCCCAGTTCGCTGTCTGAATAAAAAACACGCTGCAAAATCAACAAAATATAATCAACTTGCTTAATTACTCTGCAATCGCGTGAGATCGGGAAGAAAAATGCTATTTCCCTCTTGCCTCATTCGGTCTGTGCCGCTAATATTCGTCCCCGTTGTCACCTACAACGTTGCGTTCATAGCTCAGTTGGTTAGAGCACCACCTTGACATGGTGGGGGTCGTTGGTTCGAGTCCAATTGAACGCACCATCTTGCGTCCGTAGCTCAGTTGGTTAGAGCACCACCTTGACATGGTGGGGGTCGGTGGTTCGAGTCCACTCGGACGCACCAAATCATATCCCTTTGATTTGGTGCTATTTCACTTCAAAACTATCTTTTTATCTTCAGTTTGTATCCGTCAGTTTTATCATTTCCCATGATGATTCAATAGCACTGCGCTAAATCATTCTAAATTCCATGCTCAACGCGTATCATTCATCTTCTTCGCATAATGTCTATCGTCAGAGCCAGGATACCATGCCCTCTTCCATCCTTCTGTTCGCTGCGGGCAGTTTACGCCCTGCATTTACTCCACTGATAAGCCAGTTCACGCACCAGAGCGGAATAGACGTTAAGGTCGAATATGGTCCGGCCGGTCTATTGCGCGAGCGTATTGAAGCGGGAGAAATGTGTGCGCTCTTTGCCTCCGCTAACCGGGAACATCCACAAAACCTGTTGGTACGTAATAAAGCCGTCTCTACGCACACCTTTTGCTGGAACAAACTGAGCCTTGTCAGCAATCGAACCGGTGTCTGGCTGGATTTACTCCGCGACCCAACGCTGCGACCTGGTACATCAACGCCCGGCTGCGACCCTTCCGGAGACTATACCTGGGCATTTTTCGACAATATGGATGTACTGGAACCAGGACTCGGGCAACAACTTCGCGCTCGCGCCATCCCGCTGGTTGGTGGTCGTGATACGGTAAAAATCCCGCAAGGAGAACTGGCGAGCGCCTGGATCCTGCGCCAAGGGCTGGCCGATTTGTTTATCGGTTACGCGCATTACGCACACGCGCTGCGAGCGATGCCCAACGTACATTACGTGGCTATTCCTGATGAGCACAATATTCGCTGCGAATACCAACTGGCGGTGCTTGATGCATCCAAAGAAGTGATGGCGCTGGTTGAATTCATACTTTCCCGCGGCGGTCAGGCGTTCCTTACCGCCGCAGGATTCTTACCGCTTAACGACGAATAGAAAACAACGGTGCAATAAACGGCGTCTGGTAGTTCTCCACGCTGAGTCTTCTCAGCGTTAAACCATAAGCCAGGAATAAATTCTCCTCCGTCACAATGCTGTCCGTTAGCCCAGCCCGCCATTTTCCTTCAGGGAGTAGCAGCAAAGTATGGGAAGCAACCTGTAACGCATGCAGCGGATCGTGGGTCGAAAAGACAATACTGCATCCCTGTTGATGGGCCAGATCGCTGATTAGCTGCAGCACCACCTGCTGATTGGCGAGATCCAGCGCGGAACACGGTTCATCCAGTAACAGCGTTTGACACTCCGTCACCAGAGCCCGGGCAATCATCACCAACTGTTGCTGCCCGCCAGAAAGTGAGCCAAATGAGCTGGAGGCGAGATGCGTGATATTCAACTGCTCTAACGCCTGCATTGCTCTTTTTTGATCCTGCGGACTGGGTTGCGCAAAAAGCTTCACGTGCTGTGCTCGCCCCATCAACACCACGTCGCTGACCGTGTACGGAAACGGCAGATGGCTATGCTGTGCCACAATCCCTATCCCACCGTTATTTTCAATACTCCCGCCTATAGCAGGCAGCGTGCCGGTTAACGTATCGAGCAGTGTGCTTTTACCCAGGCCGTTGCGTCCCAGCACGGCCCAGATCTCACCTTTCTGGCAACAGAACGTTAGCGGCTCAAATAGCGGCGCGCGATGCCCATAAATAAGCTGATTTACGCGCAGTGCGGCAGGTATCATGATTTCTCCCGGCGGCTGGTACGAATGAGCAAGAAAGCAAACAGCGGCGCGCCGAACAATGCGGTAATGATCCCCAACGGTATCTCCGCGTGCATCAGGGTGCGGGCAATGTCATCCACTACAATCATAAAACCGCCCCCCAGCCAGAAGGCACACGGCAGAAGACGACGATGATCAACGCCCACCAGCAAACGCGCCAGATGCGGAATCACTAATCCAACCCAGGCAATACTGCCGCTGACCGCCACCTGAGCGGCGACCAAAAATGCGCAGCACACCAAAACGCTGCGTCGCAGAGGAACCACCGCCACCCCCAGTGCTCTGGCATCTTTGTCATTAAGCGACAACAGGTTTATCCGCCAGCGTAGCTGGTACAAAACCGTCGCGGCGATACCGACCGGAACCGCCAACAGCAGCACTTTATGCCAGTTGGCCGTCGCAAAGCTGCCCAGCAGCCAGAACACAATATTAGGTAACGTCTCTTCGGTATCTGCCTGATACTGGATCAGGCTCACCAGCGCGGCAAAAAATCCGCTCAAAATGATACCCGACAGGATCAATACCAGCGTATTCTCCAGCCCCTGTAACGCAGCAATGGCATACACCAGGATCAACGCTGTCAGACCAAAGAAAAACGTTGATCCCATCATCAGCCAGGGCGAAAGACCGAGCAGGATGGCCAGTGTTCCACCAAAGGCCGCCCCCGACGTCACGCCGATAATATGCGGGTCGACCAGAGGGTTATGAAATACCCCTTGCAGCGTCGCGCCGCATAACCCAAGCGCGCCCCCCGCCAGCAGTGCCATCAGAATACGCGGTAGCCTGACTGTCCAGATAACCTGGCTGCCTATTCCCTCAGCGTCGCTATAGTGCGTCAGGTGATAAAACACTTCGCTTAACGACAGCGGATACTGTCCGAGGCATAGCGAACTGACGCCCAGCAACAGGACCACAACGATTAAGAGCGGTTGCTGGGGCAAAATACGGTTACTTAGCTGCATCAGGCTGCCAGTTCACACGATAAAAACGTTGATAGTAGTCCTGGGCCTGCGCATCAACGTCCACGTTTTTATAGGCATCCGGATACAGTTTTTTGGCCATCCAAAGTTCACCGATCGCCAACGCTTCCGGCATCGGATAGCCCCAGGCTTTGGCATATTCAGGCATCAACCAGACGCGATGATTTTTCACCGCATCAATCCCCTGCCAGTTTGGATCGTTTTGGATCTGAGTTACCACCTGCGGATAGCGATCCTGGACAAAAATCACCTGCGGGTTCCACGCTAATACCTGCTCCAGCGCAACCTGATGGGCACCTTTCACACTGGCAGCCGCCACGTTTAATCCCCCCGCGTGCTGCATCATCAGTCCCGTGTACTTCCCGGAGCCGTAGGTCATCAGGTCGGGGTTAGCCATATAAATACGGACTTTTTGCGCATCCGGGATTGTTGCAACTGGCGCATTGAATTTTGCCCGCGCGGCAAAAACGTAGTCGATTAACGTTTCGGCCTGCGGTTTGCGCCCAACCACGTCAGCGATCAGGCGAATACCCTGCTTCAACCCTTCGTTGTAGACCTGCTCTTCATCGGCCATGGTCGGGTTCATTTTATTCTGTTGCCCGGTGGCATCCTTACGTAACGAGATAGCCACGACCGGAATACCGGCGTTCTGAATCTGCTGGATCATCTCCGCTGGCGCATAGTTGGCGACAAAAACCACCTGCGGATGAATCGCCAACAGGCTTTCGATGTTCACGCTGGTGAGATCGCCTGGCGTCGGCAATGTAGTAATCGTCGGCATAAAGCGCGCAAATTCAGGCCCGAGCTGCTTTTTCCAGCTCGACATCACACCAACAATGTCCTGCTGGGCATTGAGCTGAACCAGAATATTCAACGTCTGGTGTTGCAGCACGACCACTTTGTCCACGTGGTCAGGAATCGTGACCTGTCGACCAAGCTGATCGGTGATCGTTCGGTCGGCCTGAGCAGAAAACGCAAACAACATGCTGGCGCAAACCAGCACAAAAGAGCGGAAAGTTAACATGGGATACCATCTGAATAGAGGAGTAAAAACGATATGCATTAAATTATATAACGAGAGACCTGGCAAACCATTTTCATCATGAGCGCACCAAACCCCACATTTCAGAGGGGAAAAAATGGCGTGCAATCCTTATCACGCCTGTCTTTATACGTGAGCGCTACTCCTGTGGGGGTAACGCGTTTAAAACTCGCATCGCCTGCTCCTGAGTGAGCGAATAATCGAAGAACTGGCGATAAAAATCTCGCGTTACGCTGACCATATCCAGGCCGCCAAACAGCGCAGGATGCAGTTTTGATGCGGCCCACTGCAGCTGCAACGCGCTTTCAGTGCCGTAACGGTCCCAGGGGAACACGCCCGCCGGATTGCGCCAGACGTTACCCTGTTTCACTGCGTTAAGTTCTTTGAACAATGCCGCATATGGCGAACTGGCGATATCACCGCACCCCGCACCGAGAATAATGACCTGCGGTTGCCAGTAAAGCACCCTCTCGGGCGACACCTCTTTCATGTTGCCGTCAACTTCACCTGCCGCATTCCGTCCACCCGCCAGCGTAATCCAGGTATCGATCAACGTGTTCCTGCCGTCGACTTTAAGCGGATTTAGCGATTGAATATGAAGTACCCGAGGGCGCTGATTTTCCGTCAGCTCCGCAGTTTTAGCCTGCACATCCGCGAGCACACGGTTGAGATACTGATTGTAAGCCGTTGCCCGGACGCGAGCCTGCTCGGTACCCAGAACCTCTGCGGTCGTAGTGACCGATTTTTCCATCGAAGCATAGTCAGTAAATGCCATTTCAAGGGCCGGGATACCCGCCTGACTGTAGCTTTGAGCATCCCCTTTTCCTTTTGCCACAAACACCACGTCGACGTGCCGGGCCAGCAAATCCTCACTATTAAATGATGTTCCCCGTATCTGTAAGGCTTGCCTCAGAGAAGGATTGATTTTAAACATCCATGGCTGGTTTTCCTCATGGTTGACCGTCGCAACAATGTTACGACCTGCGCCCAGCGTCATCAGCACCGAATGATGTGCAAACCAGCCATCCGCAATACGTTCAACATGCGTGGGAACGGTAACTGTGTGACCAGCATCATCCACAACCTGGCGTGTTGCCAGGGCAGGAAACGCCAGCCACACACAAAGCAGCCATGTGTGGCACGTTTTCATAAGCAACCTCTAAAAATCAACCTGAACAGAAAACTGAGCCTGGCGCGGTGCGCCAAGTTGAGCGCTGGCAGCCCCTGCACCCGTGTAACCAGTCAATGCGCCCGGAACAATATTGGTCCAATAGTGACGGTCGGTGAGATTGGTGATATCAAACCGGAAAGTGGTTGGCGTGTTCCACAGTCTGGTGGCATAACGCGTACCGATGTCCACCGTGGTGTAACTCCCGACCCAGCTGTCGTTGGCATTATCGGTAGCCCGACGTCCGACGTAATGCACGTTCGTGTCGACATCCAGTCCCGGAACCCGTTCGATGGTGTAGATTGCGAGGATATTCGAGGCGAAGCGCGGCAAACCAACTACTTGCTTACCATCCGCATTGCTGGCCGCGGTATTATGAAGTGTTGGATCAAGCCAGGCTCCCCCGCCTAACACGCGCAAATTACGGGTGATATGCCCATCAGCCATCAGTTCCAGCCCACGGTTCTTCTGCGTACCATCCTGAGCAAAATCGCCATTGTCGTTGGTATAGGCAAAGGGGCGTTTGGCTTCAAAAAGCGCAGCGGTAAGCAGCAGATCTTTTACTGGCGCATATTTTGCGCCCACCTCCAGTTGATGGCTACGGTAGGGAGCTAACACCTGCCCGGCATTGCGCGCCCCGGCGGGCGCGGTATCGCCCTGCTGCAAACTGTCCGCCCAGGTGGTATACAGCGTGACGTTCTCCACCGGTTTATACATCAGGCTGGTGGAACCGCTCATGCCATTGTCTTTCTGACGGCTGCTTTCATGCCCAGCTTTGTTGTAGTTACTGACGGTAAACAGGTTCTCGCTGCCGGAAAGCAGCAAGCTCCACTGCGGGGAAAAATGCAGCGTATCGCTTAGCAAAAATGCATGCTGAGTGGTAGTCGCCGAATGATAGCGATCGTTAAAGTCTGGATACGGTGGTCGCGGATAGTCGGGATGTTGATCGAGAGAAGAATGCCCCAGAGTGAAAGTGCCGCCGTTTCTTGGATTATAGTTTTTCCACACAAATCCACGCATTCCGGTAGCAATATCCTGCGTCAGCCAGCCGGTATCAACGCTACCGGTCAGGTTCGCTAAATAACTGTTGATGGTAAAGCGACTGGCCGCCGAATTAGAGGTTGTAGTGGTGTAATCGCCCCGGTTATCCGTCAGGGTGTTGGTCACGGCCGTCGACTCGCGGTCTGCAACCTGGTGCAACGCCCCCAGGTCCAGCATCCAGTTGCCGTCAAAATCATGCTTAATATGCATATCGACGGTAGTCGTTTCGTCATCATGACCCGCATAAGATTGACCATATTTACTGTCCGTAGGATCAAATGCCGCGGGAAAGTGAACGCCTTTCGCCAGGGCAAAGCTACCCGGCATGCCTTTTTCGTAATAATGGTAATAGCTGAAATTACTCTCCAGCACCGTTTGATCTGTCAGTTGAAAGTCCAGCCCCAAGCCAGCGTACTGTCGACGGACATGGCTATCGGTGGTGTAGCTATGGCCCTCATCGTTCAGCAAGTTGAGGCGATATTTCACCCGGTCTCCCGCATCGATTGGGCCGCTGAAATCCATCGATGCCAACGTTCCCGACCCTGTACCTTGCCCTACTGTGACGCGATGCAACTGTGTATCGACAGGTCGTTTAGACACCAAATTAAACATCCCTGCTGGATTAGCAGGGCCATACAGCGATCCAGCGATGCCGCTCAACACCTCAATGTTCTGGAACTGTTCGGTCGAATATTCCGTCGTGGAGACGGCGTTCAGGCCATCAATCATATGGTTTTGTACCACGCTCCCCTGCATGCCGCGGGTTTGTGGGCGGACGCCGTCACCCTGAACGGACGGTAGGTAGCGATAGGCGTCTTTCACATCTTTGATTTGTTGCTGATCCAGCACTTTTTTCGACAACGTCTGCACCGACCAGGGAACGTCTATCAACTCTCGCTCGCCGAGGCTACCTAACGTTGCTTTTTTTTCGCTCGCCGGAGGTTCATGTTCCGATAACGAGGATTGTGACGTGGCTGGCGCCGAAACGATGACGGTATCTTCAGCATGAGCCGTGACGGCGGTGGAAAAACAGGCAAAGGTTAACAACCCAGAGGCCACTGGGGTAAATTTGTTATTTAACATTCGTTAATTCAATTCGTTAGATAGAAAGACTGGAGGCCGCTAACGCAAGCGCCTTCTCTTGAAGAGTACAGTTATTATATTTGTATGATGAATAGGATAGACCCAATCGATATATATGTAAATATATAACGACGTGTTGTTGATAAATCCACGACAACAAAAAAGCCGACGGTGATGACGACCGTCGGCTTTGGGTAAATGACAATTAACGAATTACTTGGTTGCTGCTTTAATAATATCAAGCGCTTTGGCGAACTGCTCCTGCGGAATTGTCATCGGGTAAAGGAAACGAATAACGTTGCCATACTGACCGCAGGTCAGCAGCAGTAATCCTTGCTCAAGGGCTTTCTTCTGCACGCGTTGCGCGGCTGCGGCGTTGGGTTCTCCTGTCGCTGCATCACAGAATTCAGCGGCAATCATAGAGCCTAAACCTCGCACTTCGGCCAGTTCAGGACACCCTGCTTGTGCATCTGTCAGAGCGGCGCGCAGCTGTTCGCCGAGAGCCGCCGCACGCTGGCATAGCTGCTCATCACGAATGATATCCAGCACCGCATGGGCCGCTGCGATCGACAGCGGGTTTCCAGCGTAGGTTCCCCCCAGACCACCCGGCGCAGGCGCATCCATAATTTCGGCTTTGCCCACGACGCCTGACAGCGGCATGCCGCCCGCAAGGCTTTTCGCCATGGTCATCAGGTCCGCTTTATCGGCGTAATGATCCATCGCAAACAGCTGACCCGTACGGGCAAACCCGCTTTGTACTTCATCAGCTATCATCACGATGCCATGCTCGTCGCAAATACGGCGGATGGCAGCCACAAACTCTGGCGGTGCCACCACGAAGCCCCCTTCTCCCTGGACGGGTTCGAAGATAATCGCCGCAACCTGGGTTGGATCGATATCGGCTTTAAACAGGCGCTCAATCGCTTTTAGGGAATCCGCCGTGGAAATGCCCTGCAATTCAGAAGGATACGGCGCATGGTAAACAGAGCCTGGGAACGGGCCGAAACCTTTTTTATAGGGTGCCACCTTGCCGGTTAACGCCATCGTCATGTAAGTTCGCCCATGAAAACCACCCCCAAATGCGATAACGCCAGGACGGCCGGTATGCGCGCGCGCAATTTTCACCGCGTTTTCTACCGCTTCAGCCCCGGTAGTGAAGAATGTGGTTTTACGCTTGCCGTCGATTGGCGCAACAGCGTTGATTTTCTCAGCCAAAGACACATAGCTTTCGTACGGGACAATCTGATAAGCCGTATGGGTAAAAGCCTGAAGTTGCGCTTCGACTGCCTGCACCAGGCGAGGATGGCGGTGTCCGGTGTTCAGTACGGCGATCCCGGCGGCAAAATCGATGTACTGATTGCCTTCGATATCGGTAATTGTGCTGTTTTCTGCCGACTGGGCATAAAAATCACACATCACACCCACGCCACGCGGGGTGGCATCCAGACGACGTTGTTGCAGGTTTTTATTGTTCATTCTCTACACCTTGTCCATTAATACATTTCGGTTGAATTACCCTTTAAATTTAGACGCCGTCTGGTACTTTAATCGAGAGCCAAATCGTTTTATTTTAAGGATCCAAATGCGTTCACTTGCCGGAGATGTGATCAAGCATGCATTTAATCAGCAGACTGACGAAAAACTACATCGCCGCCTGTATGCCGCCATTTGTAGTTGCATCCTCGAAGGTAGCCTGAAACCGGCTACCCGAATGCCTCCGTCGCGTGACCTGGCAGGAGAGCTGACGCTATCGCGCAATACCATCCTGCGGGTGTACGAACAGTTGCAAGCTGAAGGGTATATTTCCGCGCGCACCAGCAGCGGCACATTTGTGACCGACAGCGTGCTGGACAATCTCGACCTGCGTCCTGACAAAGAGCCTGTTACTGCCGCTCAGGAAGATCACACCCGTTTATCCGCCCGCTGCCTTGAGCTGTTAGGTAATGCCAGCGCCAGTCCCCGTCAGTGGGGGGCATTTATTCCAGGCGTACCTGATGTAGAGCATTTCCCGCACCGGGTGCTCAAGAAAATTCAGGACAGGCTGGCAAGACGACTGCGCCCGGAGTTTCTCACTTACGATGCAGCAGGCGGCATGAATGAGTTGAAAGAAGCTCTGGCAGACTATCTGCGCACCGCTCGCGGCGTACGGTGCTCACCGGAGCAAATTCTGATTACTGAAGGTATTCACCAGGCCTTGGATCTGGTGACCCGGACTTTATGCAACCCCGGCGATCACGCCTGGATTGAGGAGCCGGGCTACTGGGGAATCAAAAATATTCTTCGTATCAATGCGGTAAATTTTTCGGCTATCCCGGTTGATGAACAAGGCATGGTCCCGCCGGATGCAGGTGAAACACCGCCAAAACTTATTTTTGTGACACCGTCACATCAATACCCACTCGGTTCGGTCATGAGTCTGAGCCGCCGCCGGCAACTTCTCTTTCGCGCACGTGAAACGCGAAGTTGGATAGTGGAAGATGATTACGACAGTGAGTTCCGCTTTTCCGGTCAGCCGATTCCCTCTTTGCAGGGGCTGGAAGAAGAGACACCGGTCATTTACATCGGGACATTCAGTAAGACCCTCTATCCCGCACTGCGACTCGGGTATGTCGTGCTACCTAAATCGCTAGCCGCTCCGCTGAAAAAGGTTCATAACGACCTTTATCGTGGTGGACATCTGTTGATTCAGGCCGCACTGGCGGAGTTTATTCGCGAGGGTTATTACGCGGCACACATTCGGAAAATGCGTCAGCTATACAGTCGTCGTCGCCAGATGCTGGTAGAGCTTATCAGCCGCCAACTTGGTGAACATTTTCTTGGTTCTTTCAGCAGCAACGCCGGGCTGCATATGATCTTACAGTTACCCGCCGGGAGTGATGATGCGGTCATTGCCCAACAGGCGAATGCGCAAGGGTTGCTGGTGCGCCCACTGTCACGCTACTACGTGAATGAAGAGAAACGCAGCGGCCTGTTGCTGGGGTTTGCCAGCATTGAAGAGCATGAAATGACGGCGGCGTTTACCCGACTCGCGGATATTATCAGAGTAAACACCGTGTAAGCACTGCCGGATGGCGGTGCAAGCACCTTACCCGGCATACGATTTAATGTGACGCTTTTTTAACGCCAGCCAGGTCTTCCTGGCTTACTTCGCTATTTCCTTCACCCCAGCTCTTACGCACGTAGTTGATCACGTCGCGCATTTCGTTGTCGCTTAACAAGCCACCGTAGGCAGGCATCTTAAAGGAGACGCTGCCACGCGTTGTCGGTGTTTCTGCGCCGTGGGCAATCACTCTGAACAGCGGTGTCGGGTCATCAACCATCACCAGTGGATTGTTCACTAAAGAAGGCGCGTTATCATCCGTACCTTTCCCTTCCAGACCGTGACAAGTTGAACAGTAGCGGTTATAGGTCACTTTGCCCGCCTCAGGTGAATTCGACCAGGATGCTGTAGTCGCCGCAGCACGTACCGTTTCAGGCTTCTCACTTTTCAGGCTCAACAGATATTGGGCGATCGCCGTGGCATCTTCGTCGGTCAGATACTGTGTACTCTGCGTGACGACTTCAGCCATCGAACCTGAAACCGCGGCATGCTTGCTTTTACCGGTCAGCAACAGCGATTTTAACTCCTGCTCAGACATACCGGTGCCCCGCAGCGAAGGGGCATACCAGCCGTCGATCATCGCGCCGCTCAGGTATTCGGCATCAGCATTGGTATACGCTTTTTCGTTCATCGCCATGCCTCTCGGGGTATGGCACGAGCCGCAATGTCCTGGACCTTCCACCAGATAAGCGCCCCGTTTTACCAGGGCTGCATTGTCATCCGTTTTCGCAGTTTCTACTGTCGCCGCTGGCGCATCGGTAAACAGCCAGTTCCAGATATGCAGCGGCCAGCGGGCGGAGAGTAACCACGGAATGGCATTCTCTTTATTGGGTTGCGCAGACGGAGTGACATCATGCATAAAATAGCGATACAGCGCCTGAACATCCTCGTCAGAAAGTTTTGCGTAAGAGGGATAAGGCATGGCCGGATAGAGCGGATGACCATCTTTGGCAATCCCCTGCCGTACGGCCTTTTCAAAATCCTCGTAAGAATAGTTACCAATACCCTGCGTCTTGTCTGGGGTAATATTGGTCGAATAAATATCCCCCACCGGAGTAGGAAACTTTTTGCCTCCCGCCATCGCCGCGCCACCTTCAGCGGTATGACAGGCGACGCAGTCTGAAATTCGCGCGATGTATTCACCGTTAGATTCAGCAGCGGAAACCGAAGCAGTAAATAAACAGGCGGCGAGAATGGTTACGTTACGCATAGATCACCCCATATCCTTGAGTTCATTAACCGCACGCCATGCCTGATCGATTGCCGTATGGGCATAAGCACTCCAGTCAGAATCGGAGTTAGCGATGGCAATGCGACCGACTGGCTGACGCGCCCGCTCGATGATCTCTGGCATTTTATCCATATCATCGAACAGCGAGTTGGCGTAGTACGCATAGCCATGCGCCCAGCGGTTAACCGTAATGGCGGAGATATCGCGTTGATTATCAAATCCGGTTGAGCCAAACATCTCCTGCAACTGGGAGCGAATCATCTCCTCATGCGCCGCAAAGGTGGTCCCCAGCAAATAGGCTCGTCCCAGACGGAACTGCTCTCTGGCCGAGAGGTTACTGCCCGGATAGGTCGGCACATAGACCATATGAATGACCATCGGATCGTCCGGGGAGGCCGGATGTTGATACCCACCAATACTGACCGGATAGTCGAGCTTGACCCTGCTATAAGGTGCCGCCGGAGAGTAAAACTCATGTACGCCAAGCTGTTTGAACGCCTGCCAGTTTTTGACCACCACGTTGGTGTACACCAGCGGTGCTTTCACGTTCAGTTTAAGATCCGCCTGCTGCTGTTCCGGCATCTCAGGCACCAGATACGGGATCATCATGTTATAACCCGCCATGATGGTGTTCTTACCGCGCACACGGTGCATTTTACCGTCACGCAGATAGGTCACCGCCACGCCATCCTGCACGTTGGCCGCATTAATCACCGTGCTGTTCAGGCGCAGGCGCGTGGTGTTTTCCGGCAGATCCAGCTTTTCGTAATGCAGTCTGGCGAGGACAGAGTCTTCCATAGTGTTGCCCGGTAGCGCATCCGGCAGCATATACCTGACTAACAGTCGCGCTAACCCGGCGTTACCGTCCGGGAAGTGGTAAACATACGGCTCTTCGAGGTCAGCCAGCGACTCACCGTCCAACGGCGGTAACCCCATCCCTTCCATGCCGGGTAAGGCGCACGCCCTGGCATCGCTGCAGGAGATGCCTTCAATACCGATGGCAAAGAAGTCGTTGGAACGCTGCTGGAAATAGAGCAGCGCCATTTTGCTCAAACCCACTTTTGTTGCTAAAAATTCACTGTAGCTGTGGGTATCCAGCCATTCCATTTTCTCATCGACCGTCATCCCCGGAAGGTAATCGCCAGGACGCACGTGCAGGTCGATCAGCGCTTTTCTGTCGTTCTCACTTAGCGGAAAATCATTGATAAAGTCTTCAATTTTACGCCCATTGAGCCTGTCCGGCGGAATATCATCAGATACCGCGCGGCCCGGATCGCCGCTGACGATTTTTGTTTCGCCAAAATTCTTCTTGTCGAAGAAAACGCCGCGACTGAGCTGCCAGTCGGGGTAGAAGTTTACGTCAAAACTCTCTTTTAACCGCGTGACGCTGACGCCCACGGTTTCCATCAGCTTTTGTACTTCAGGGCTGAAATTATGCGCAGGGGACTGGAATGCTTCGCTGCCACCATAACCGAGTAATTTCTTACCCGAGCTGGTAAATTCATTGCGTTTGGCGTGTCCACCAAAGTCGTCATGATTATCGAGGATCAGGATCCGGCTATTTTGCCCGGCAACTTGACGCCAAAAACAACCGGCAGCTAACCCGCTAATACCGCCACCCACAATCACCAGATCGTACTCTTCCTCAACGGGCAGAGCGTTTAAATCAAAATGTTTATGCTCGCGACCTAGCGCATGCGCCATTTCAAACGATCCAGGATGATTACCTCGCAGCCCCGTCAGCGCAGGAGGATAATAATTTCCATCTATAAATGCGTTTCCCTTTCCTGCCGCCCTGACCCACTCCAGCGGGGTAAGTCCCGCCGCAATAGTCACCGCGACGCCGTTGAGAAAATCACGTCTGGTAATTGCCATTAACTTTTTTCCTTATTGCTACACACTGCCTTTAATACGACACAAATAAGAGAGATACCCCTTCTTATTTATAAAGGGGTACAACCGACTACTTCACTGGCTTTAACTCTTCATCCAGTTTTTTAGAATCATAATAATCACCCTGCCAGGTGATTTTTCCTGCTTTAACATGAATATAGCTGACGCCTTCAAATTTGATCGGATTATTTGTCGGCGGACTCCCTGCCCATTCACCACTATTTTTGCCTGAAAATTCCCAACGAAAGGCCACGGTGTCTTCATCGTAGACGGGCTTGCCGACCATTTTCCAGCTAAGATCTGGAACCGCCTTAATAAAAGCGCCGATAACCTCTTTTTCTGCTTTTTCCCTGCCGTTTACCGGTTCTCCCGCGGCGGCATCATAATAGACCGCATCATCAGCAAGAAATTGAGCGGCTCGCGAAGCATCATGCGCATTCCATGCCGCCATATACTCTTTTACGGTATTCAGCGATGTACTTTCTGCCAGGCTATAGCCCGAGAACATCACTAATGAAAGCACCGCGAGTTTTAATGTTTTCATCGTAATCCTCTCTATTCAGAAATGTCGCACATGATATGTTTCACCCGAGTGTATTCCTCGAGCGAATAAGATGAGAGATCTTTGCCATAACCCGATTTTTTGAACCCGCCGTGCGGCATTTCGGCGCACAGAGGAATGTGATTGTTAATCCACACCGTGCCAAAATCGAGGTCAATGCTGAAGCGTTGGGCGCGACCATGATTACTGGTCCAGACGCTGGCGGCAAGACCATACTCCACATCATTCGCTTTGTGTAGTACCTCTTCGTCAGTAGTAAACGACTGAATAGTCATCACTGGGCCAAATACTTCATGCTGAATAGCTTCATCATTTTGATGCACTCCGGAGACGATCGTCGGCTCAAAATAGAAGCCAGGACCAGGCCCGACGCGCCCACCGGTTTCAATTTTCGCATGTGCCGGTAAACGCTCAATAAAGCCTTTCACCTGCTCCAGCTGATTCCGGCTATTCAATGCACCGTACAGTGCATTTTGATCTTCTGGCGGCCCAAATTTGATTCTTTTTGTTTTCTGGATCAGTTTTTCCAGAAACTCAGCGTAGATAGATTGTTCTACCAGAATCCGCGTAGCCGCTGTGCAATCCTGCCCGGCATTGAAAAAGCCTGCTGTGGTGATCGTCGCAATCGCCTTGTCCATATCCGCATCGGCGAACACGATTGCGGGCGCTTTCCCGCCCAATTCCAGGTGTGCTCGGGTCAGGTTTGCCGCCGCCGAAGCCGCAACCTGCAAACCCGCACGGACCGAACCGGTAATAGAAACCAATGAAGCCTTCGGGTTTGAAACCACCAGCGAACCAGTGCTGGCTTTGCCCAACACAACGTTAAATGCCCCTCTCGGGAACAACGGTGCGGCCAGTTCAGCCAACAGCAGCGTACTGACTGGCGTGGTGTCGCTTGGTTTTAACACCACAGTGTTGCCTGCCGCCAGCGCTGGTGCAATCTTCCACACCGCCATCATGAACGGGTAGTTCCACGGCGTCACTTGCCCAACAATACCCAACGGTTCACGACGAATGGTTGAAGTAAATCCTGCGGAATATTCTCCAGCCGCCTTTCCTTCAAGACAGCGCGCCGCACCAGCAAAAAAGCGGATGGCATCGCAAGATGCCGCGATCTCCTCTTTCTCAATAAAATGGCGAAGCTGACCGGTTTCCTGGCTCTGCGCGGTTACCAGTCGCTCAACGTTGCGTTCAATCTCATCGGCCAGCCGCAACAATGCTTTTTGCCGCTGTGCCGGCGTCGATTTTCTCCAGATGCTAAACGCCGCCTCCGCTGCTGAGTAAGCCTGCTCTACCTCCGCCTCGTTAGCGTTGGGAGATATTGCGTACGTTTCACCGTCAACCGGACTCACCAGTTCGAAGCTATCTTCGCTACTGCCTGCTACATAGTGCCCATTAATAAAATGCTTCAGGGTTTTCATGTTTGTCTCCTGCCAATTAATACATAAAGAATCTTATGTAATATATATATTGTAAAATTTTTTCAAATGCGCAACATTGACACTATGATAAGCCTCGCATTTTTAACTTAATTTTTACATTTTCAGGATGAGGCTTTTTATTGCCAGCTGACGCGTTACGCCCAGCTCATCATAAGGTTATCGGGACACACATCCGCTTGTGCAGTGACGTTGCGCCCAGGCATGTAAAATAACTCGGCCATTCTTACCTTCCTTGCCCGACGGGCATGTGTTAAAAATGGTCGTTGTTTCAGGGAATTGAGTACAGAAAAGATTATGATTACTCACGCGGTCATATTTGCGCCTATCGGGCAGGTCAGTCGTTCAGACCAGATAGTCCAACGCCTTTCAAATGCCATTATCACGGGGTTGCTGGAGCCAAAAGAACAGCTCCCCAACGAAACTGATTTGGCAAAGATGATGGGTGTCTCACATATCACTATCAGAGAAGCGCTAAACACGCTTCGGGCTAATAATCTTATCCATACGGTTCGTGGTCGTAATGGCGGGAGTTTCGTTTGCGAAAATATTGATGGCAAAAATAGCGCCCTGCATCCGTTCAAGGCGATCAGTACGGATTATCTGTCTGATCTGGGTGAAATGCATTGCGCCATTATTAGCCATAGCGCGCGGCTGGCTTCCCGACGGATGACCGGTGCGGATATCGCCAAATTTCGCGAGTTTGTCGAGGTGCTCAGAAAGGCAAACTCACCTGAGTTGATGACCCAGGCCGATATGCGTTGTCTGCTGGCGATTGCCGCAAGTTCGCATTCAGCGCGACTGGCCAATCAGGAGCTGCAGGTTCAGGCTGAATGGGCATCGCTGGTGGCGATACTTTATCGCACAGACAGTATTCATGCAGAAATTACCGCGCTTTATTCGGCGCTGGCCGATGCGCTGGCTGCTCACAACGAGGCAGAGTCAGTACAGTTTGCCACGCGGATCATCGACACGTTTACCTACTACCTTATTGAAAAAAAGCTGAAATATAACTCGAACTGACAATCAGTGAAGGCAGGACAGACAATGAGCTCTTCGACATCCCTAAGCGCATTAATTCGTAAAATTGATGACATTACTGTTTCTACCGTAGATTCTACCGTTGCGCTGGCGAGGAGCATCCATGAGGCGATTTCAGGGGTACAAAAGGCCTCAGCCGAGGTCGTTCTCGACCCCTCAGTCAGATCCACCGTTCAACAGCACATCAAGCGCACGCTCAATAACAACCATTACTGCTCAGGGGCGGGATTCGCCAGCCATATTGAGAGCACCGCAACCACAAAAGAGTATTGGTTGCTGGAGTGGTGGTATAAGAAAGATAATGGTTTGAGCCAGGCGCATCTGGATTTGGATCAGGCCACGCAACAACGACTGGACTTCAGAACCTTTGAGTGGTTTAAGCATTCTCCTCCGGCTGGCAAAGCCTATATCCACGGTCCCTACGTCGACTATATTTGCAATATCTCCTATACCCTGACGTCAGCCGTCCCGGTCTACTACAACGATCAGTTTCTCGGTGTTGCCGCGGTCGATCTGCTGGTCAGTCAGATAGAAGCCGAACTGCTTTCCTGCGCCCATCCTGACTATGTGATTCTGACTAATCTGGAAAACAGGATCATTTTCTCCAGTTGGCCACGTTTTCGCGTGGGTGAATTGCTGTCACCTGCAAACAGTACAGTGGTGTATCAGAGCGACTACTTTATCCTTTATCACTATCAAAACTAAGGGCCCGAAGGCCCTGAGTTTTTAGTTATCCTGCCCCATATTGAGCTTATTGGCGTAGGCAATGGCGTCGTTTTCCGGCGCCGCTGAACGACCAAACGGACGGGTCAGGAACATATAAATAAGCCCCGAGCCAACAACAATCGCCAGGCCGAACAGGACCGTCCAACGGTCGATGAAGTCGCTGCTGTCTGCCGGTTGCGCCAGTAACCAGATCCCGCACAATCCGTAAGCTAACGCCAGCACATTCACGATTACGCCCCAACCGCCAATGGTCCACTCCCCCGCCGGTTTCCAGCCTTTCAGACGCTGACGCAGCGCGGCCAGCACAACCATCTGGAACGAGATGTATATCCCGATTACAGCAAACGCGGTGATACGCGACAGGTTATCTGGCTGGAAATAAACCCAAACGCAGATAATCACTGGCAGCAGGCAACTGACGACCATGGCATTATCCGGAACACCATTTTTAGAGATTTTGGCCATCCATTCACTTCCCGGCAGCATTCTGTCGCGGGAGAAAGAAAAGATAAGACGGCTTAACGCAGCCTGCAGAGACAAAATGCACGACAACATGGCGATAATTGCGACGACGATAAAGACAGTTGCGCCAGTTTCGCCCAGAGCTTCATTAAGGATTGCAGGGATAGGATCGGACGTTTTGCCATTCACGATGCTGACCAGATTCGGTGAAGCCAGCAAATAACCCATAACAGAAATAATGGCGGAAATCGCGCCGAATACGATGCTTAAAATCATCGCCACCGGGATCTTTTTACTCGGATTCTGCACCTCTTCCGCAACGTTACCGCAGGCCTCAAAGCCAAAGAACATAAACAGCCCCATCAGCGCAGCGGACATAAATGCGGTGGAGTAGCTGCCGTCATGCGCCAGCACGCCCATCGAGTCAAAAATCACAGAGAACGGCTGCGAACGGTGGAAAATCAGCAGATAAATCCCCAGCGCGATCACGCTGACAATTTCACACCAGAAACCAATTTTTGCCACCCGGGCCAGATTTTTAGTCCCGGACATATTAACGGCCATCATCAACAGCAGCAGCAGGACAGAAGTCACCAACATCGTGGCCGGCGTCTGACCATAGTGGAAGAGTGATTCAACAAACGTTGATGTATATTCCGCGATCGACGTAATGGTGACTACCAGCGCCCACAGGTAGATCCAGGCGGCGATCCACGCATACTTCTTGCCCCACAACCTTCTGGCCCAGGGGTAAAGCCCGCCGGTTATCGGATACTGGGAAGCAACCTCACCAAACACCAATGCCACCAAAAGTTGCCCACATGCGACGATTAAAATCCACCATACTGCGGGCGGCCCCGCCAGCGTTACGGCCAGCGCAAACAGCGAATAGACGGCAGTAAGCGGCGACAGGTAGGTAAAACCCAACGCAAAGTTTGAAATAAGACCTATCGATCTATTGAACTGTTCTTTGCCATCTTTTTGAAAATTATCGTTTTTCTTATCAGGTGTCTGTTCCATATAGCTTTCTCTTTTGTGGAATAGTCGCAGGGTTGAACGATTAATGTATAAAAGATATTAAGTTATATGTATAGTGATTTTGTCGCAGATTTGTTAAAAATGATCGCGCATCACGTTAATGAAAAGTGGAGACAAAACGGTAGAGAGAGCGAGAATTTTGCGGTATTTACAACCAACGATTCTTTAGCAATTGCGAACCATAGGCTATTTTGGCGGATAAATACGCACAGCGGATTGCGTTCGATGCTAAGTAGCAAGAATCGCTGCTGTTAAGCAACATTTTTGCAATATAATAACGCGATGTTAAACGCTGAACCTGAGCAGGTGAATGATGGAAATTGATCTCGATAATCTGGTCTTTGATGGACTGGAAGAAGCGCAAGAGCGTAACGCTGAACGTCTGGAAGATGCAGACAAGAAAGCGCAGGAAATTATTGCTGATAATGACTGCGGCGACGCCTGCAAAATCTGATTTCCAAACCGGCGTAATGCCGGTTTTTATTGCCTGTTTAAGCCACCCGCTTCAGCCCGTATACCGCAACGCCTCAATCAGTTGCGCAAAAGCGGCGGTATGCTGTTTTCGGCTGGGATAGTACATATAATAGCCAGGAAAAGGTTCACACCAGTCCTCTAACACTTTTTCCAATGCCCCCTCAGCAACAGCCTGTTCGACGGTGTCTTCCGGCACAAAAGCCAGCCCCATTCCCGCCATCGCTGCGCTAATTCGCGGAGGTAGATTGTTAAAAATAAGCTGCCCTTCCACCCGTACGCGCAAATCTTGCCCGTCTTTAGCAAACTCCCAGGCGTATAATCCGCCCAACGTCGGCATGCGCATGTTAATACAGCTGTGATTTTGCAGGTCATGAGGGGTTTGCGGTTTGCCATGACGAGCAAAATACGCCGGTGACCCCACCACTACCATGCGCCAGTCCGGGCCAATTCTTATGGCGACCATGTCTTTTGCCACCTGCTCACCGAGCCGAATACCCGCGTCATAGCGGCCAGTCACAATATCCGTCAGACTATTGTCGATGGTCATTTCCACATTCACATCAGGGTAAGCCTGCAAAAACGGCTCCAGCGCGGGCCAGACGGTAGATTGCAATGCATGTTCGCCCAGCGTCAGGCGAATGTTACCGGCCACGCGCTGACGGACATCGGTTAATGCCAGCAGCTCTGTTTCAATGTCATCAAAACGCGGGCTGATACTGTTGATAAGCCGTTCTCCGGCTTCGGTCGGCGCAACGCTGCGCGTGGTGCGGGTCAGAAGCCGTACATCCAGCCTCTCTTCAAGCCCACGAATCGCATGGCTTAGCGCGGATTGCGAAACCCCAAGTTTTGCCGCTGCCCGGGTAAAACTACGCTCGCGGGCAACGATAATGAGATAATAGAGATCGTTAAAATTATCACGCAGCATGCTTATCCCCACTCCAGACCTGTTGTGACATATGGTACAGGTCCGGAGGGTATTCCAGTAGCATTTCTGGACATTAGCACAACTCAATCTTATTCAAGCGTGCTCTCTCACAAAAACAAAATGCGAATTATTACCAGGCTTATGCACGATTTTACCTTTCACTCATGCATTATTTTCACCCGCTATTAACACATCCTTCACTAATAACATTTTGTATATAGATAAGAATTTTTTCTTATTTTGTCCCAACCGTAAGTTATGGGAGCGTAAAAAGCACAAACCAAAAACTACAGGGATTTCATACAATGATGGCAACGAAAACGTACCGCGCTAAAAAAACACTGCTGGCATTGGGCGTGCTGCTGGCCTCAGGACTTACCGTCTCGCAGGTTCAGGCTGACCAACTGGCCGATATCAAAGCTGCAGGCGTCGTAAAAGTCGCGACATTTGACGCGAATCCTCCGTTTGGCTCCGTCGATGCCAAAACCCATAAGATTGTCGGCTACGACGTTGATTTTGCCGAAGCGCTGGCCAAATCCCTTGGTGTAAAACTGGAACTGGTGGCGACCAATCCGGCAAACCGCATTCCGTTATTACAATCCGGTAAAGCTGATTTAATCGTCGCGGATATCACGATTACACCTGAACGGGCGCAGGTAATAAATTTCTCCGTCCCTTATTTTGTTACCGGCCAGCAGTTCCTTGTGCCAGCAAAATCTCCGGATAAGCTCGATGAATACAGCAAGGCACGCATCGGCGCGGTAAAAGGCACTACTGGTGAACAGGCACTGCATCAGCGCTTCCCGCAGTCGCGCGTGGTGGCCTACGACGACATCCCGCTGGCGTTAACCGCGCTACGCAACGGCAATGTTCAGGCCATTACCCAGGACAGTACGATTCTGGCCGGTTTATTAGGCGGTGCGCCGGATAAAGCCGATTTCAAAATTCTGCCGGACCTGCTGAGCAAAGAAGAGATCGGCGTGGGGGTGAAAAAAGGTGAGCCAGCGTTGTTAAAAGCCGTCAACGATGAGCTTTTGAAGCTGGAATCTACCGGGCAGGCGGCCAAAATTTATGATGTCTGGTTTGGCCCTGAAACCAAAAATCCGCAACCCCGCGCCTTTAAAATAGAAGCCAAGTAATATGCTCTCAGCCCTTTTTCATCGTTCCGCAGCTTCGGCTGCGGATTTTACCCATTTGCGCCAGGCGAGCGTCGAACTGCGCAATGTGATTAAACAGTATGACGCTCATTCCGTCCTTAACGGCGTTAGTCTGGAGGTTGAAGCCGGTGAAGTGGTGACCATTCTGGGGCCTTCCGGCTCAGGAAAGTCCACTCTTATACGTCTTATCAACCAGCTTGAGTCGCTCAGCGGTGGCGAAATCTTCATCGATGGTAAACCGATTAGCCAGTTGCGCGGGGCGGCGTTACGCCAGCTACGTAGCCGTATCGGTTTCGTATTTCAGCAATTCAATCTCTATTCGCACCTGACTGCGCTACAAAACATTGCTCTGGCGCTGGAATATGTTCACGGCTGGAACAAGACGGAAGCGGATCGTCGGGCTCTCGAGTTGCTGGAAAAAGTAGGACTGGCGGAAAAAGCCAACGCCTATGCCGCGCAGTTGTCCGGTGGGCAGCAGCAGCGCGTGGCCATCGCCCGCGCACTGGCTTCATCACCGCAAATTATTCTGTTTGATGAGCCCACTTCCGCGCTGGATCCGGAAATGATCGGCGAGGTACTGCAGGTGATGAAAAATTTGGCCCACAGCGGTATCACCATGATCGTCGTGACCCACGAAATGCATTTCGCCCGCGAGATTGCCGATCGGGTGGTTTTCATCGATGGTGGCGATATTCTTGAAGTGGCCCCGCCGGAGGATTTTTTCGTCCGACCACAGCACCCAAGAACCCAGCGTTTCCTGAAAAAAGTGCTCGACCCGTTACACCAGGAGTCATCATCATAATGCATGCAATGGACTGGCAGGGAGTGCTGAGCGGGCAACCCCTGCAATGGATAATTTCTGGTTTTCTTACCACGCTCTGGGTAACGCTGGCAGGTATCGTGCTCGCCACGCTCATTGCCATCTCACTGCTCGGCCTGCGCCTGACAGGCAATCGTCTCGCTAAAGCGATAGTCGGGGTGTGGGTCTCGATGTTTCGCAACACGCCTTTACTGGTGCAACTGATGTTCTGGTATTTTGCCGCCTGGAACTGGCTCCCCCGTAACGTCATTAGCTTTATCAATGCCGATCATCCATGGTCAATTCTGCCGGGTGATGTCTGGTGGTTAACGCCGGAGTTTATCTGTTCAGCATGGGGACTGGGCGTATTTACCTCAGCATTTTTGGTTGAAGAGATCGCCTCTGGTTTACAGGCTGTTTCTGCCGGACAACGCGAGGCTGCCGTGGCGCAGGGGTTTTCATCCTGGGCGATATTTCGTCACATTCTGCTGCCTCAGGGACTGGCAAACGCCTGGCAACCGATTGTTGGGCAATATCTCAACCTGATGAAGCTTTCCTCGCTTGCCAGCGGTATTGGATTTGCTGAGCTCACCTACCAGGTACGGCAAATTGAGAGCTACAACGCGCACGCGCTGGAAGCCTTTGCCGTTGGCACCGCACTTTATCTGTTTACCGGCATCGTGCTGGGTATGCTGCTTACGCGTCTTGGCCCGCTGCCTGCGTCGGATAAATCATCAAAGGTAAGAATGCGCATCTTCAGCGTCAGGGGCATACTGCATGATCGCTAATATTTCGGTCATTACCGACAATCTTGACTATCTCCTGTGGGGCCGTGTAGCTGAGGGGCAACCCGGCGGCGTCCTGCTCACTTTGCTGATGGCTATCGGTGCGGCTTTGCTGGCGCTGCCTGGCGGGATCGTTCTTGCCTGTTGTGCCTGGCGATTTCCGGGCGCGGTTCGCAACGGATTGTTTATCTGGGCGGAATTTATTCGCGGCATTCCGCTCATCTTTGTGATTTTCTGGATGTGGTATTTGCTACCCATGCTGACCGGAAGCGATCTGCCCGGTGCCGTTACCGTGACACTGGCGCTGGCATGGTTCACCGCCGCCTCGGTGATGCACTCGGTGTATGCTGGAATTAGCGCACTGCCTGGCGGGCAATATGAAGCGGCAGTTGTTCAGGGTTTTCGCCCGGATCAGGCCCTGTGGCTTATCTTGCTGCCGCAGGTGCTGCGTAACGTACTGCCGTCGCTGACAGGGATTTTTATTGGGCTACTGAAGGACACGTCACTGGCGTTTATTGTTAACGTGCCGGAACTCACGACGGTTGCCGGTCAGGTTAACAGCCGGGTGCAGATCTACCCCGCTGCCATTTTTATCTTTACCGGGCTGGTCTATTACCTGCTGTGCTTTAGCCTTGAAAAAATCACCCAGCGCCGATTCGCACTAAAATGACCTCTCGGCTCAACATTCCACGAACTGATGGTCTTCGTTGAGCCGATATTTCACGCCCGCCCGAATGTTATTTTCCCCTTCAACGGCAAGCGCAAAACGCATTCTTTTGCCATCGTGATAAGCCAGCGCCGCACATCCGCCGGGACCAAGAATTATCGAGTCGACAGCACCGGTACTGGCAACAACGGCGTTCTCTCCGCTGGCAATAATGTGGATATTGTCCGCGCAGTTAGCGATTTTCGCCTCTGCGCCAAAACAGGCCAGCTGGGTTAAATCACCGCTACTGGCAATCCGGTTTCGGTCGCCGAGCGAACTGATACGTACGCGCATGCCGGTACTGGCGATACGCGTTCCGTCACCCACGCTGCTGATACGCGCCGAGTTTCCCGCAATCGCTATTCGCCCGCGATCGCCTGAACTGCCGATATGCGTGTTATAGCCTACACTGCCAATCCGTGCGCTGTAACCGGCACAGGCGATCTGCGCAGCATACCCGGCGCTGGCAATTTTAACGTTGTCACCCGCACTGCTAAACCGGGCATAATCTTCCGCACTCGCCAACGGACGGCTGGTTTCCCCCGCGGCTTGCTCACAGGAAATATTCCCCATTGCGTCAATATCCTGCTGAGCAAAACTCGCCTCTTCCCGCCATTTTGACCAGCCGTATTCCACCAGGCTATTTGCCCAATCGGTATACCCTTCCCGCTGGAGCGCGCGATGAACATCGGCATAGCTTCCTCCTGCAGGAAACGCGCGTAGAAACCAGCGGTACATGACGGGCCCAACACGCCAGGCCCGTAAGTCACTTCGCGTAATCATCATCGCTTAATGCCGGTGGTAGCCATCCACCATACACTTGAAGGTTTCGCCCGGCGTGCGACCCGTAGTGCAGAGATAAAGATGCCCAAAAATGAAAAACAGACTGACTATTGCCAGCGCAAAGTGCGCCTGAAGTAGCCAATAACGCACCCCGGGGAACAGATCGCCGACGGCCGTCGGGTAAAGCGATAACAATCCAGTGATCAGTAGCAGTGGCAACAAACCATACATCACGCCAACATAGGCCGCCTGCTGTAACGGATTAAACTTAGAGCGAGGTGAGGCCGGAAATGGGTGTGACTCGCCCTGCATAATGCCAAACAGGTAAAAACGAGTTTGTCTTTGCGCGCGTGCGATCCAGCCCTGACGTTGAATAATATAGTGATGTCCGTTGCCGCCAATCAGGTTGATCAGCACAAAACCAATCCAGCAGGCAAGTAGCAAAAAGCCACAAACCTCATGAACGGTAAGCAG
The DNA here is from genome assembly GCF_030333005.1 of Citrobacter sp. Cpo030. NCBI lineage: Bacteria > Pseudomonadati > Pseudomonadota > Gammaproteobacteria > Enterobacterales > Enterobacteriaceae > Citrobacter > Citrobacter sp. Cpo030. The sequence goes on from NZ_JAOWGT010000047.1 coordinate 31,575, forward strand.
GCTTTTCATTACCGGTGCGCTGACGGCAGAGAAGTGATTGACCAGGCCACTGACCAAAAGTAGCAGAAACAGCAGCGCATTCGACCAGTGCCACAAACGAACAGCCTTCGAATATAAATAGACCTTCTCACCGTGCCCTGCCGACGCTTTATGTGCCGCCCGAAAGCGCAGCATGGCGTGAAGCGCCAGCACCAGCCACATTCCCACCAGCATTAACCCGGCAACGACTAACCACACAGGCCAGTAGTCCGGTGAAAACAGGGGAACATACTGTGCAAGCTGGGCGTGAAACTGTTCGGCATTCTGCGACGCGTTCATACATTTTCCTTTTTAATCAAATGTTGACCGAACCGACGATACAGATGGGGTTTCCCGGCGCCTGCAAGTTGATATTCGTAATACTTGTTTTCTCGCAACCAGGTCTGAATTTCCGGGCTATCTTCACGACCGAAAATCAGCGCATGTTCCGGGCAAGCGTTAACACAGATCGGAGGGAAACCTTTCGCCAGCCGAGATTCTGCACAGAAGTCGCATTTATCAGCCACTTTGGTTTGCGGGTTTAGATAGCGAACCTGATAAGGACACGCACCAATACAGTAACTGCAGCCAATACAGGAAGACGTATCTACTCGCACAATACCGTTCTCATCTCGCCAGGAGGCACCGGTCGGACACACCTCAATACAAGGCGCATCATCACAATGCTGGCAGGACTGACGGAAGTAGTGATACAGCGTTTCGTTGTCGTTGTCCGAGACTGGAATATGCGCTATCGACAAACGGCTGCCCTGGGCAGGAACATGGTTGGTTTTCCTGCAAGCCCGGGCGCAGATATTACATCCGTTACACAGTGATTCATCGTGAATCATGACGTAACGAACGGCTTTAGGGCTCCTGGTACTCGCTAACAGATTTTGACCTGGACCGGTGAAAAAAATCACCGTCCCCATGCCAATGACAAATTTTCGTCGGGTGAAGGACATCGGGTTATCCTCTAATACTGTGACAGTGGTCGTCCACACGTTCCATGACATCAACCTGAATAATTCAGGGGTTCTGATACTGCTCAACCTCAAGCCATTCACACAGGCCGTACGCTTTGCCATAACTCATAATACGTTCGCTAAACAGATAAGGCTCCGCATTTGACGATTCCACAGTACGTATATCCGCGTAATCGGGATGCGTTTCCATGGCCGTGAGCGCCGCTGTAATCTGTTGAGACTCAAAGCTGTACGGCGGTTGCGTCAACATGGCGACCTTATAGGGGCGAGGATACGTTCGACAGTCGAAGCGTACCGCCTCGGCAATCGCACGGCAGATGTCGTTTTCCACCACCTGCACGCACATGTCGGCGTAGTTTGCCGTCATGGTTTGCGTTGAGTAGAAATAGACATCTTCCGCCCCCTGCACACGGGTGATATCCGCATTATTCGCGTCCTGGCACAGCACATCCAGCAGCGCGGAGAGATCGGCTTCAGGGACCGTATAAGGTGGCTGCAGAAACACGCTGCGCGCTACCAGGTGCCCCGATGCCGAATGCTGGCGGATAAAATCTGCCACAATCGACTCCGGGCTGGCGGCTTCCTGAACCTGCGGCGCAGTCACCTGCTCGACCGGCGGGTGAAACGCCTGTAGCCAGTGTCTCTTTTGGCTATCAACCTCGTCAGGAATCGCCTCAACGGGTGCCTGAACGTTGCTCACGTTAGTCATCTCGCGTTCCTTACGCTGGCAACAGATCCTGCGCAGCCAAATCGGCTGCCACATCTTCAAGTCCGAGTCGGTTCAGGGTTTCGCGCGTTGGGCAACCCAACTCGGGATCCCAGCCCATTTCCTGATAGAACATCGTCAGTGACTGACGCATATCCTCCCTGTCCATCTTGTCGGTGCCTTCGGTGAAGACCGGAATTTTCGGATCTTTATCAAACACCCAGGAGCAGATAAGATCGTGTTCATTACGCATATCTTTGGTTTGCATCAGTTTGACCGTATAGGCACGATGCAGGGTAAAGATGCGTTCAGCGGCCAGGTCCAGACTCGCCTGCGTGGTTTCATCACCAGTGACTGCCTGGAAGAATTTCGCTTCCAGATCCAAATCTCCGCGATAGTTGCGGCTCTTGAGTGGTGAAACCGTCATTGGCCAAACCCAATTACACAGCGTAACCGCGTTATGCAGGCAGACTTTCAGCAGCGTCCATTTGGCATATTTGATCTTGGCGGCATTGATCGGGGTGTAATTCTTGGTCTCGTCGTAGGCGTCCTGCGACCCAAATAACTCGCCCGCCACTTCGCGCTGTAATTTCAGCGGCAAACCGGAACCGATGAAGTTGATATGGGTGTGCGCCATACAGTCACGGTTAAACATACAGTTGGTGATCGCCCCCACCTGCGCCGAGGCTTCGTTTGCATGGTGGACCGGAAAACCAAACGGCGACCACAGTTTATTTTTGGCATAACCCCAGTACTCTTCGCCCAAATCCCAGCGTTCAGCAATGGCATACGAACCGTCCGCAAGATGACTGAGTTCCCCCACGCGATGCGCCAGTCGATAGTAAAAATCTTTGATAAAGTTAGGATCGCCCGCCTCCAGTTGATCCCAACGGATCTCCGCGTACTCTTCGGCTGGCAGCACGCGTTTAAAGACACCTTTCGAATAGCAGTAGGTAAAGTCACGGTGCAGCTGGCCGTAGTTACACCAGATACCGTAATCGTCAAACAGGTTCAGTCCGATCAGGTTCCCTACGACTCGCCCATCGTCTTTATCGTCAAAATCTTTCGGGCCATTGGGGAAAATGGTGGTGTGAACAAAGTTCGCCACGCAGGTGTTGCCGCCGGTACTCGGCACGCCAAAATCCTTCACCCGCGGGACATTGAGCTGCGACATACAACGAATAGGGCATGAATGACAGCCGCTCATTTTGACCGTGTATTTTTCTGCGGCTGGACCCAGATCGAACACCGATTTATAGGTACGGAAACCCACCGTATTTTGGTTGCCCGGCGGGATTTCACCGGTTTCGATTGGCCCCCCTTCTGCCGCCCCCCAGAAAAGTCCCTTACGGGCTGTCCAGCGCGAGTTTGGCGAAGAGTATTCTGCCCAGGCCTGCGGGGTGCTTGGCACAACGTGGTTGTTGTTGGCGCCGATAAGCTCGGTCATCATGTAGTCATTGAGACGCTTCATCTCTTTACGATCGGCAATGTTGACGCCTTTAGTCCCTTCTACCGCAATGGCCTTCAGGTTTTTCGACCCCATCACCGCACCCGTACCGGCGCCGCCGCTGTGGTTGCGGCTGTTGATCATGCAGGACAGTGGCACCAGATTCTCACCCGCCTGCCCAATAGCGGCAACGCAGGTTTCCGGGCTGGTAATCCGGCAAATCTCTTCGGTTGTAGCGCGAGTCCCCTTGCCCCACAAGAAATCGGCTTTTTCGATACTGACTTTATCGTCTTTGATGTTGATCCAGACCGGTGATACGGACTTGCCTTCAATAATAATGGCGTCGTAACCGGCGAATTTCATTTGTGCAGCAAAGAAACCGCCCATATGGGCATCTACGACTAAGTTACCTTTGGTAAACGTCGATAAGGAGGTGATATTGACGCGGGAGCTACAGGGAGCGCCAGACCCCGTCAATGGTCCGGTGGCAAAAACCAGTTTATTCCCTTCATCAAAAGGCATGGTGCCTGGCGGGACTTCGTCGTACATAATTTTATAACCAAAGCCCATCCCACCGACAAATTTTTTAAATTTACTGGAATCTTCAAGGGTGATATTACCCGTAGTGAGATTGACCCGTAAAATATTACCTGTCCAACCATTAGCCATCATGTTTTCCTTTGCAAGAAGGTTTAATAGATATACCCGCCATTCTTCAGGCAGCTTTTTTATCCAAAACTGCAGTATTTTTGGTAATTAATGGCGCGAATCAGGTATGCCTGTTATCTATCAAACAGTAATATCTTTCCACTCGATAATTTTTAATGCTCCAGTCGGACAAGCATTGGCGCATTCCCCGCATAACACACATTTTGAGGACTTTTTCGTTTCGGTATTTACGGTCGCCATCATCCACGGGCAGGCTGTGGTACACGCGCTACAGCCAATACAGCGTTTGTGGTCCACCGCAATACAACCGTCTTCCTGTTTCCAGGTAATTGCACCAATTGGGCAGACCTTCATGCACTGCGGATCTTTGCATTGCCGGCAGGTATCAGCGGTATAGTTTAAATCGCCATACAGCCCACCACCGGACCCGACGCCATCATCGCCAAAGAAGAAATTGCGATGGATTTTTATCCGGGAAAAGAAGGTCCCTACGGCACCATCGTTATAATTGGTACAGGATATTTCACAGCGGTGACAGCCCGTACAGCGGGCTCGCTGGGTCACCAGAACCCCTTTCGGCGTATTGATAAGCCCCACGGTCCCACTATCGACATCTTCCTGCTTACAACCAAATAGGGATAACAGCGCGGGGGCAATCGTTAATCCCGCTAGTCCTTTCCCTGATATCCGCAGGAATTCTAGTCGCGTTAAACCACAATCTAAAAATGGACGATCAACCTGGTTCATTTATTTCGCATCCTCTTCGCAAATGCTGTGGTAGCAACACATCCAGGCTAATTTAAACCAGCGCAGCTCAAGCCATATCGGGCGGTTAATGTTGCCAACAACACGTAAATTTTTGCCCTAACCTGATCGCGTAAATGACGGTGGTTAAACTGAATGAATCTAATCCTTTAGGGTTAGGCGCAGAAATAATGTGGTTATTCAGCATGCATAGTCTTGATCGTCATCAATTAAAAAACGGAAGGGATATAATTAATGCGGAGTGAGATTTATTATCATTAAGAAATGGAGTGTAATAGCAGCCCATTTAAATTACAAATATTTGTGAAGCCTCTCACAAATATAATACTGCACGATCATCGGTATATAAACAAATATATATCGATTTATAATTCTCTACAAGAATTTATTAACGAAGATAAATTATATAGATTGATAGATTAACGTAATGAGAATAAGAGGACGGCGAGAGAAACTACCGCCCTCTTTTTGTGGATTAACCGGCCAATGCTTTAATTACGGTCTCAATAGCCTGTTTTTCTAACTCACTGCGCTTCACACGCTGGTTAGCAAGGGTGGTTCTCAGCACTCCCGCAATGACGATATGCTTAGGCTCTTGTCCCAGATCGCGCATTTCCAGCACTACTTTACCGACTACTCTGCACATTTCACGGTACAACTCGTCGTCTTTCGTCTGATTTCCCATTTTTGCCCGCTCGTCATTAACTCAAACCAACAGCATATATCACTCTGAGGATTTAGACAAAATTCAATGAAAATCAAATAAATGTCATCATTCTACTGAACTCGCTGAAGTCGATTAACAAGCTCAGCAAGACTTCCTGCCTGCATTTTTTCCATCACCCGCGCCCGGTGCACTTCAACCGTACGCACGGCAATATTCATGGCATCAGCAATTTCCCGATTCATTAATCCTTTTGCAACCAGATGCGCCAGTTCCCGTTCTTTTGGCGTTAGTTGTTGATAGCAGCAGATGATCTCTTGTCGCGAGAACGCCGCTGCCGAGACCTGCAAGGCATGTTCTAATGCTGCCTGCAGCGGCACGGCTGACACCGGTTTTTGCAAAAAATCGACCGCGCCACGTTTCATTTGTTCAACCGCCATCGGTACATCGCCATGCCCGGTGAGAAAGACCACCGCCAGCGTGCTTGCTTTCTGACGCATGATTTCATGCACAGCGTGCCCATCCAGGACCGGCATACGCATATCCAGCAGTAGTACGCCCACCTGGTGCAGATTTGCCTCGGCGAGGAATTTCTCGCCTTGCTCCCAGCAAGACACCTCATATCCCAGACTTTCCAATAAAAACGCACAGGCCTGGGTGACGGCAATGTCGTCATCCAGCAGATGAATTATCGCCACTACGGTCTCCTTCCTGATTTGGTTTAAAATACAATGTCACTCTCGCCCCCGCTTTGCCGTCCGGAGCCTGCTGATTTTTGATCTCAATATCTCCGTTTGCGTAGCGCACCAATCGCTGACAAATGGCCAGCCCTAGTCCCATACCTTCTTTGCGGGTGGTCATAAACGGCTGAAACGCCTGATACAACTGAGCCTCGTCAATGCCTCCGGCATTATCCTGCACCTGAATACGCACGCCACCATCCTTGTGCAGGGCGCTAAACCATACTGTCGTAGCGCCTGCCTGGGCGGCATTGAGTACCAGATTAGCCAGCACCTGCTCAAGAAGAACGCTTGGCAGCATCAACGTTAACGCCTTACTAACCTGCGTGTGCAGCGTTATCGCCGGGAATTGCTGGCGCATGCGCAGTAATTGCCAGACGTGATGGATAGCATCGTGAACGTTGATGGCTTGCCAGTCATCGGTGAGTACCGGATTGCCCTGTGCCTGGCTGACCCACTGCCGGAGATTGCGCAGCGTATCGGCTCCTCGTTGCGCCTGGGCGTCTATGTGCTCAAGCGCGGGCAGCAACGGATGCTGCTCATCCTGACCACGCAGGCGAATCAGACAGCCTTGGGCATAATGACGGATAGCAGACAACGGCTGATTGAGCTCATGGGCAAAACCGGAGGTCATCTCCCCCAGCACGCTCATTTGGCGGGCAGTCTCCAGCGCCTGTTCCTGTTTGTGCAACAACACGTTGTTCCGCTCCAACTGCCTGCCGCGTCGGCGAACCAACAGCATCACCCAGATGTAATTGAGCGTAAGCAACAGCAACACGATGACCACGCCCCCCATCGCCAATCGGTGTTGAATAAACCAGCTTTTGACATCCAGCCACAACTGACGCTGCTGCGGATGCTGGCGGACGTCGCGCAGCAACGCTTCTACTTCACGGGTCGAGGCGGGCGCGCCCCAGCGAAACGCCGCGTTTTGCGGTGCATTGAACAGTACCCGCGTGACGCGATCGGCCAGCTCGTCACTCACTGCAGGTAGTGCGGCAAATGACCAGTCCGGATAGAGCGGCGTACTGGTTAAACAGGGAATTGAAGTCGGATGATTCAACACGGTCATAAAATCGGTTTTACGGATGAGGCCTTCTTCATCCATTTTTTCCAGCAGGCACACCGGCACGATCACCGCGTGCACGGCTTTTTCACGTAATAAATAGAGTAAGGCATCGGCGGGAAATCCGGTAAACGTCAGACGTAAATCACGTTCAGGGCGCAGACCGGCATCACTGAGCGCTTTATATCCCAGCAAATAGCCGCCAAACGCCTGAGCATCAATGGCGCCAACCGTTTTGCCGATCAGATCGTGTGCGGAGGTTAACCCGCTGTCGCGCCTGACGAGAATGGCGCTGCCAATCACGTTACTGGTGGCTTTCCCACCACGGGTGGAGCGTAACGACGCCAGCCAGCGTAGCGCTGAGCGGCTGTTAAGCTGGACAAACTGCGCCGGATTGGTGACCACAAAGTGTACCGTGCCACGATTCACCGCCTCCTGCATCTGTCGCAGGTCCAGCGGTTGAATATGAAACTGCTCACCGGTGATTTGCTGATTCAACAAGGTTTCCAGCGGCTGCCAGTGATTACGTGTAGAAACCTCCCCGCGCATCGCCAAAACGCCAATGTTCCATGTCTGCGCCCTGACCGCGCCGCTTAGCATCCACAGCGACGCCAGCACCGTCAGACATCTTACTACGTTGCGTCCCACTCAATTATCCCTGTCAATTATGTTGTTTTAGATCAACAACAAGCCGGGTATGTGGTTAACCACAATAGAGTATACCCCGTCACGATTTTTACACTGTAAATCATTGAGATTCTTTATTCATCACACGCAAATCAACGGCGTGACCAATGTTTCGTTGTTGCATCGTGACGGGAGAAAATATGGACAGCAGTAAACGGCAGTTTCTCCAGCAACTGGGCGTCCTGACCGCTGGCGCATCACTGGTTCCGCTGGCTCAGGCGCAATTTCCCTTTTCGCCTGAACGCCACGAAGGCTCACAACAGCATCGCTACGCCATGCTGGTTGACCTGCGACGCTGTATCGGCTGCCAGGCCTGTACCGTCAGTTGCGCCATTGAAAACCAGACGCCACAGGGTGAGTTTCGTACCCTCGTCAACCAGTATCAAGTACAGATTGAAGGTCAGCAAAGCGTCACCAACGTCCTGCTGCCGCGACTGTGCAACCATTGTGATAATCCCCCTTGCGTGCCCGTTTGCCCGGTGCAGGCCACTTTCCAACGCGAAGACGGCATTGTGGTGGTCGACAACACGCGCTGCGTGGGCTGCGCCTATTGCGTGCAGGCCTGCCCTTATGATGCGCGGTTCATCAACCATGAAACGCAAACCGCCGATAAATGTACCTTTTGCGTTCACCGCCTCGAAGCGGGGCTGCTTCCGGCCTGTGTGGAATCCTGCGTCGGCGGCGCGCGCATCATTGGCGATATTAAAGATCCGCGCAGCCGCATTTCACAAATGCTGCATGAACACCATGACGCCATCAAAGTCCTGAAGCCGGAAAGCGGTACGTCTCCTCACGTGTTCTATCTGGGGCTGGATGAGGCGTTTGTTACCCCATTGATGGGACGCGCTCAACCCGCTCTCTGGCAGGAGGTTTAAATGAACCCTTCACTGATTATCAACGAGGTTCTGGCCCATCCCCAGGACGTAAGCTGGTTACCCTGGGCCGTACAATATTTCTTTTTCATCGGCATTGCCGCCTGTGCAGCGCTGTTCGCCTGCGCTCTCCACTGGCGCAAAAAAGAAACGGCAGACCTGGAGAATCTGACGCTGTTAATCGCCCTGACCTGCGCGATTACCGCGCCGCTGGCGCTGACCGCTGATCTACACCAAACCGCCCGCGTCTGGCATTTCTATGCGTATCCGACGCCCTGGTCCTGGATGCCGTGGGGCGCACTGTTTTTACCGCTGTTTACCGGCTTTTTAGGTCTGTGGTTTCTGGCGCAGCATGTGAAACGGCTAACGCTAAAAAGTTACAGCGTCACAAAATGGTTAGCACTTGGTAGCGCGCTGTCCGCCATCGGATTGCTGGTTTACACCGGCCGTGAAGTGTCGGTGGTACAGGCGCGCCCCATCTGGTTCAGTTACGCCTTTCCGGTTGCGATGTTCCTCAGCGCGCTGCAAACATTTCTTGCCCTGCTTATTGCCACGACAAATAGCAAGGACGCACTACCGCGCAAGCTAGCGTGGGGGCAAATGGTCACGTTGATCGCGCTGGCTATCGTGGTGGTGATCTGGGCGAGTGGTAATACGCTTTCCGGTTCGGCTATCCGTCAGTGGCTGGATGTTGCCTCTTCAGCACAACACTACGCTATCGGTTGGGTTGCGCTATGGCTTGTTTCGCTTGCTCTTTGCGGGTTGGTTGTACGTTACCCCTTGTCGCTACCGCTGCGCATATTACTCGCTTTTAGCGCGATGGCGCTGTGCTGGCTAATGCGCTGGACGTTACTCATCCAGGTGCAGACCGTACCGAAATTTAACGCGCAGTTTAATCCCTATACCCTGCCCGGCGGCACCGATGGCTGGCTGGCTATTATGGGTACCTTCGGCCTGTGGATAGCACTGATTATTATTGTTCGTGAAGCCCTGAACGCGATCGCAAGGAGAATGCAACATGGCTAATTTAACCCGTCGTCAGTGGCTCAAAGTGGGCCTTGCCGTAGGTGGCATGGTGACTTTTGGCCTGAGTTATCGGGATGTGGCAAAGCGCGCGATAGACGGTTTGCTGGACGGAACCTCGGGCAAAATTACCCGTGACCGCATCTTTGCAAACGCGCTCATCCCAGAAGCCAACGCCCGGCCGCACTGGCAGCAAAACCCGCAGCAGGTGATCTCGATGACGCAGTGCTTTGGTTGCTGGACGCAATGTGGTGTGCGGGTTCGCGTTGACACTGAGCAAGGCAAGGTGCTGCGCATTGCGGGCAACCCTTATCATCCGTTGTCGCACGAGCACCATATAGACGCCAACGTCCCCTTTACCACGGCAATGGAACAGTTGGCCGGGGAGTCAGGTCTTGACGCACGTTCCACCGCCTGTGCCCGTGGCGCAACCTTACTCGAAGGTCTGTACAGCCCGCTACGTATTCTGGAGCCCATGAAGCGCGTCGGCAAACGCGGTGAAGGAAAATGGCAGCGCATCAGCTTCGAACAACTGATCAAAGAGGTGGTGGAAGGTGGCGATTTGTTTGGTGAAGGCCACGTTGATGGTCTGAGAGCCATCCACGACCCCACTACACCGCTTGATGCGAAACATCCCGGATTTGGCCCAAAATCCAATCAACTGTTGGTCACCAATACCAGCGATGAAGGACGTGATACCTTTTTACGTCGCTTCGCGCTGAACAGTTTCGGCAGTAAAAACTTCGGTGCTCATGGCGCTTACTGCGGTCTGGCCTATCGGGCCGGATCCGGGGCGTTAATGGGCGATCTGGATAAAAACACGCACGTGAAACCCGACTGGGATAACGTCGAATTCGCGCTGTTTATGGGCACCTCTCCGGCGCAATCCGGCAACCCGTTTAAGCGCCAGGCCCGCCAGCTGGCCAGCGCCCGTTTACGTGACGACTTCCGTTATGTTGTGGTAGCGCCTGCTTTGCCATTAACCACGGTGCTGGCTGACGATCGCGGCCACTGGCAGCCCGTACGACCGGGAAGCGACTCCGCGCTGGCAATGGGGATGATAAGCTGGATTATCAATAAACAACGCTATAACGCTGATTATCTCGCCATTCCCGGCGTGCAGGCCATGCAGCAGGCGGGAGAAAAAAGCTGGACTAACGCCACGCATCTGGTGATTACCGATGAAATTCCAACGCTTGCCGGACAGCACCTGACCCTCGCCCATCTGAGTGCAAACGCCGCCCAGGAGCCGGTGGTCGTCAACGAGGCCGGTGAGATTGTCGCCGCCAGCAGTTGCCCGCGTGCGCAGCTGTTTGTTACCCGCGAAGTGACGCTGGCTGACGGGCAGACGGTTACGGTAAAAAGTAGCTTCCAGTGTCTGCGAGAGTCCGCAGAGAAACTGTCGCTAACGCAGTACAGCCAGCAGTGTGGGGTGTCAGAAGCAGACATTGGCGCTCTGGCCGACGCATTCACCCGCCACGGGCGTAAAGCGGCGGTGATCACGCACGGCGGTATGATGGCAGGTAATGGGTTTTATAACGCCTGGTCGGTGATGATGCTCAATGCGCTTATTGGTAACCTCAGCCTTGAAGGCGGCGTGTTTGTTGGTGGCGGCAAATTCAATGGTGCCACCGACGGTCCGCGCTACAACATGGACAGCTTCGCCGGGAAGGTAAAACCGAAAGGGTTGAGCATCGCGCGCAGTAAAACCGCTTATGAGTCTTCCGAAGAGTACCGCAATAAGGTGGCAGCCGGACAATCCCCCTTCCCGGCCAAAGCCCCGTGGTATCCGTTTGTCGCCGGTCAGCTTACCGAACTCCTCGTCTCGGCGCTTGAAGGTTACCCTTATCCGCTGAAAGCCTGGATCTCCAACATGACCAACCCGTTTTACGGCATTGCGGGATTACGCGGCGTGGCGGAAGAAAAGCTCAAGGATCCTGCTCGCTTGCCGCTGTTTATCGCGATTGACGCCTTTATGAACGAAACCACGGCGCTGGCAGATTACATCGTGCCGGATACCCACAACTTCGAAAGCTGGGGATTTAGCGCTCCATGGGCGGGCGTGGCCAGCAAAGCCACCACCGCGCGTTGGCCTGTCGTCAGACCTGCTACCAGCCTCACGGCTGACGGTCAACCGGCCTCAATGGAGTCTTTCTGTATCGCAGTGGCAAAACGTATCGGGCTACCCGGTTTCGGCGACAATGCGATTACCGACCCGCAAGGTAATCACTATCCGTTGAATCGTGCGGAAGATTACTACCTGCGCCTCGCCGCCAATATTGCGTTTATGGGCAAAGCCCCGGTTGCAGAGGCACAGCCGGAAGACATTGCGCTGACCGGAGTCCAACGGATCATGCCTGTGATGACCCAAACGCTGAAAGCCGATGAAATCAGCCGAGTGGCGTTTATCTACTCCCGCGGCGGACGCTTTGCACCGGACAACAGTGGGCGAGTTGATAACCGCGTCGGCAATGCCTGGGAAAAACCACTCCAAATCTGGAATGCGAACGTCGCCGCGCACCGCCATGCGATTACCGGCGAGCGCTACAGCGGCTGCCCGGCCTGGTATCCATCACGTCTGTCAGATGGACGTGCAATCGAGGAGTTGTTCCCGGAACAAGAGTGGCCGTTGAAACTGATTTCCTTCAAATCCAATACCATGTCCAGCGCCACGGCGGTGATCCCACGCCTTCATCATCTGAAGCCGGTTAATCTGGTGGCGCTCAATCCACAGGATGGTCAGCGGTATGGCTTAGCACACGGCGATATCGTGCGTATCACTACCCCAGGCGGTCAGGCGCAAGCGCAGATAAGCCTTCTGCATGGCGTCATGCCGGGTGTCATCGCCATTGAACATGGTTACGGACATAAAGAAATGGGCGCGGCACGGCATACCCTCGACGGTGAGCCGATGGCGTTTGATGAGCAGATTAAGTCGGGGATTAATCTCAACGAGTTGGGTTTTGCGGACCCAACCCGACAGGTAGCCAATACCTGGCTTGACTGGGTGTCGGGTGCGTCGGTGCGTCAGGGGTTGCCCGCGAGAATTGAGCGAGTGTAGCTCTGGTGCCACATGGCATTGCGAACGCGTTTTACCCGGCCTACAGGACATCGTAGGCCGGGTAAAGCACTGCCGCCACCCGGCAAAAAGCGGATTAGTTGTTTACCGGGATCACCGCACCTTTATATTTAGTACGGATCCAGTCCTGGATCTCTTTTGAATGCAGGACATCAACCAGCGCTACGATATCCTTTTTCTTCTCGTCGCCACGATGCACGGTAATGATGTTGGCATACGGGTTGTTTTCACCACTTTCAACGGCAATAGGATCTTTCACTGGATCCAGCCCGGCGTCGATTGCGTAGTTGGCGTTAATCACCACCGCATCACCTTCGTCGTTGTTATACATCTGCGGTAACAGCGCGGCTTCCACGTTTGGCAGGAACTTCAGCTTTTTCGGGTTTTCGACGATATCGCTAATGCGCGCGGTTACTTTATCCACGCCCGGCTTCAGCTTGATCACTCCCTCTTTTTCGAAAATCGACAGAATTCGGCCTTCCTCAGATACCGCATCACGCATGATGACTTTGCCGCCTTCCGGTAGATCTTTAAGCGATTTCACTTTTTTCGAATAGATACCAATCGGCTCAATGTGAATCGCTCCGGCGCTGACGAAGTCATACGTTTTATCGCCTGCATGATCTTTAATCACGCTGTTCAGGTACGGAATATGCTGGAAGTAGTTGGCGTCAATCTCACGGCCAGCCAGCGCAGTGTTCGGCAGAATGTAATCCTGGAACGGTTTAATCTCCAGATCGATCCCCTGCTTCGCCAGAATCGGTTTGGCCTGTTCAAGGATCTCCGCATGCGGCACATTAGACGCGCCAACGGTCAGAGTATCAGCCCAGGAGGCAAAGCTCAGGGCGCTTAAGGTTGCTGCAGCGAGTAACGTCAGTGATTTTTTCATGATAATGGTTTCCGTATTTTATTAGCGTTTATCTAACAGAGAGGTGATCACATCGCCGCAAAGCTGGATGATGAAGACAATGAGCAAAATCGTCACCGTCGCCACCAGCGTGACGTCGCTGTGGTTGCGCTGGAATCCTTCCAGATAGGCCAAATTCCCTAAACCACCGGCACCAATTACCCCTGCCATCGCGCTGTAGCTCACCAGCGCAATTAGCGTCACGGTGATCCCGGACACCAGAGCAGGAGATGATTCCGGCAGTAAAACTCGAAAAATAAGTGTGCTCAGTCGTGCACCCATTGAACGCGTCGCTTCAATAACGCCTTTATCCACTTCACGCAGAGCGATTTCGACCAGACGCGCATAAAACGGCGCGGCCCCCACGATCAGCGCAGGCAACGCGGCATTGGCGCCGAGAATGGTGCCTACCATCGCTTTGGTAAACGGGATAAGCAGCACGATCAAAATGATGAATGGGATCGAACGAAAGATATTCACCACCAGTGAAATAGCGCTATATACCGCGCGATTAGGGAATAATCCGCCGCGCGCTGTCAGGAACAACGCCAGGCCAAGCGCGATGCCCAGGATAAAGGTCGCCGCCCCCGAAAGAGCTGTCATATACAGCGTTTCCTGGGTTGCCGCTAACAGTTGATCCCACTTCAGATGGGGAAACAGTTCTTCAGCCATGTTGAATCACCTCGCCTTCAATGTCGCTCTGGCGCAGGTCGGCCAAAATATTGTTCAATTGTTCCTCAGAGGCCACCACGTGCACCCAAAGTTGACCAAACACGCCGTGTGCGGTTTGCGTCATCTTGCCGTGCAAGATGTTGAACGGCAGGCCATAGCGCAGGGTCAATTCCCCAACCACAGGCCGATGGGTACGTTGCCCGGTAAAGGTTAATTTGATAACCACCCCACCCAACTCGCTTGCCAGTTGCGGATTAAACTCGTCTTCTTCGGTGTACTGGCTCACCTGACGAACAAACTGTCGGGTAATAGGCTGCTGAGGATGGGTAAAGACGCTGAGCACATCACCTTCCTCAACGACCTTGCCGTTTTCCATTACCGCGACGCGGTCGCAGATTTTGCGTACTACGTGCATTTCATGAGTGATCAGCACAATGGTCAATTTGAATCGACGGTTAATATCGAGGAGTAAATCGAGGATCTGATCGGTAGTTTGCGGATCCAGCGCCGAGGTGGCTTCGTCACACAGCAGGACATCCGGATTGTTCGCCAGCGCGCGGGCAATTCCTACACGCTGCTTTTGCCCACCGCTGAGCTGGGAAGGATACGCATTTTCACGACCGCTCAGCCCAACCAGCGTAATCAGTTCAGCAACCCGCGCTTTGATGGACGCTTTGGACGCACCGGCGATTTGCATAGAGAAAGCAATATTTTCGCTAACGGTCCGCGACCACAGCAAATTGAAGTGTTGAAACACCATGCTGATTTTCAGTCGCGCCTGGCGTAACGATTCCCCACTGGCGGCAGAGATATCGTGGCCGTTAATCGTCACGCTGCCGGAGGTCGGTTTTTCGAGACCATTGAGCAAACGAATTAAGGTGCTTTTACCTGCCCCGCTGTAACCAATAATTCCATAAATCTGCCCCTGTTCAACCGTCAGATTGACGTTATCGACAGCGGTGATGGCAAGCCTGCCTGGCGTAAACACTTTCGAAATATTTTTCAGGACAATCATGTCGTTTGGGTATCCGCTGCTGCTTATTGTTCTTCTGCTATCGCTTTTAGCTGTTTAGCAGTATGGATGTCCAAACGAGTGTAATCAGTGGAATTGGCTTTTAGAATGAATTAAAACGAATTTGATATAACTTTTAGAAATATAGTACAAGATCAACGTCAACCGTATAAAACATAGTCATCAGGATGTTAAATGCAGTTTGTTGCGCAACAGAACGCAACGCCCGATAACCTCTTTATCCATACCGATGAACAAATTAATGAATATTTATTGTAAAACTGCACAGAAGTGTTTTGAAACGCTGTTTCCATTTTCCTTTTTGATAATTTTCAGCGTATAATGCGCGCCAATTGTCTCTTGAATGGTTTCAGCACATTGACCTGTAAAACTCAACGACTACAAAATTCACCATCCCGTTGGGCTGAAACACAAGCACACATTCCTCTGCACGCTCTTTCGATGTCACCTATCCTTAGAGCGAGGCATCACAACTTTCGTAACTCAGGTTTAGCTTCCCGTCCGTGCGCGGCGGGAGCCAGATTTCCATATCCTTCTCAACTTAAAGACTAAGACTGTCATGAAAAAGACGAAAATTGTTTGCACCATCGGTCCGAAAACCGAATCCGAAGAGATGTTAACCAAAATGCTGGACGCGGGCATGAACGTCATGCGTCTGAACTTCTCCCACGGTGATTACGCAGAACACGGTCAGCGCATCAAGAATTTGCGCAACGTCATGAGCAAAACCGGCAAGAAAGCCGCAATCCTGCTCGACACCAAAGGTCCGGAAATCCGTACCATCAAACTGGAAGGCGGTAACGACGTTTCCCTGAAAGCGGGCCAGACCTTCACCTTCACCACCGACAAATCTGTCGTAGGCAACAACGAAATCGTTGCTGTTACTTATGAAGGCTTCACTAAAGATCTGTCCGTCGGCAACACCGTTCTGGTTGACGATGGTCTGATCGGCATGGAAGTTACCGCCATCGAAGGTAACAAAGTTATCTGTAAAGTGCTGAACAACGGCGACCTGGGCGAAAACAAAGGCGTTAACCTGCCGGGCGTTTCCATCGCGCTGCCAGCACTGGCTGAAAAAGACAAACAAGACCTGATCTTCGGTTGCGAGCAAGGCGTTGACTTCGTTGCAGCGTCCTTTATCCGTAAACGTTCTGACGTCGTTGAAATCCGTGAGCACCTGAAAGCGCACGGCGGCGAAAACATCCAGATCATCTCCAAAATCGAAAACCAGGAAGGCCTGAACAACTTCGACGAAATTCTCGAAGCGTCTGACGGCATCATGGTTGCGCGTGGCGATATGGGCGTTGAGATCCCGGTTGAAGAAGTTATCTTCGCGCAGAAGATGATCATCGAAAAATGTATCCGTGCACGTAAAGTCGTTATCACTGCGACCCAGATGCTGGACTCCATGATCAAAAACCCGCGTCCGACCCGCGCTGAAGCCGGTGACGTAGCGAACGCCATCCTCGACGGTACCGACGCAGTAATGCTGTCTGGCGAGTCTGCAAAAGGTAAATACCCTCTGGAAGCCGTTACCATCATGGCGACCATCTGTGAGCGTACTGACCGTGTGATGACCAGCCGTCTGGACTTCAACAACGACAGCCGCAAACTGCGCATCACCGAAGCCGTTTGCCGTGGCGCGGTTGAAACTGCTGAAAAACTGGACGCGCCGCTGATCGTCGTCGCAACCCAGGGTGGTAAATCTGCTCGCGCAGTACGTAAATACTTCCCGGATGCTACCATCCTGGCGCTGACCACCAACGAAACTACCGCGCGTCAGCTGGTGCTGAGCAAAGGCGTTGTTGCACAGGTGGTTAAAGAAATCAGCTCTACCGATGATTTCTATCGTCTGGGTAAAGAAGTCGCTCTGGAAAGCGGTCTGGCTCAGAAAGGTGACGTTGTGGTTATGGTTTCTGGTGCACTGGTTCCGAGCGGCACCACCAACACCGCATCCGTTCACGTGCTGTAATAATTCCAACGCGAATTAATTTGCTTAAAAAAGCGCCCTGGTGGCGCTTTTTTTATTTAATCGATAGCCACAATTAATAAAAAATCAAATCGGATTTCACTATCTAATCCGTGATTATCTAAGATGAATCCGATGGAAGCTTTCTGTTTTCACTCGGGTTTTTAGCCGTTTTTGCACAATTCGATGCTTCTTTGAGCGAACGATCAAAAATAAGTGCATTCCCATCAAAAAAATATTCTCAACATAAAAAACTTTGTGTAATACTTGTAACGCTACATGGAGATTAACTCAATCTAGAGGGTATTAATAATGAATCGTACTAAACTGGTACTGGGCGCGGTAATCCTGGGTTCTACTCTGCTGGCAGGTTGCTCCAGCAATGCTAAAATCGATCAGCTGTCTTCTGACGTTCAGACTCTGAACGCTAAAGTTGACCAGCTGAGCAACGACGTGAACGCAATGCGTTCCGACGTTCAGGCTGCTAAAGATGACGCAGCACGCGCTAACCAGCGTCTGGACAACGCAGCTACTAAATACCGCAAGTAATAGTATCTGTGTAATAGAAATGGCGCACATTGTGCGCCATTTTTTTTGCTCTGAATTCCCCTTCCCTGTTATTGCGTAGCGCGCACCTCAGCATCCTCTCCCGGCACGCCATTTTGCGCAGACTTCACTTCTGGCCCATTGCTCGCGACCGATGCTTGCCCGGCAGTGACGGTGACCGGATAACCTGCGCGACGATACAACGCCCTATCCACCAGATTGTTATCCACTGCTTTATTGTCTTTAAACTGGGTAAAACCGGCTGGCAGCACATACGGCATGGTCTGGACGTTTTGTTCCTCTTCCGGCGACAGCGGTCGATGCACTTCGACATACCTCATGCCGTTCGGCTCAATCGAATATTTTATCGGCTCATTAATCACCCTGACCGGCGTGCCTGTGCGGACCTGAGCAAACAGTGCTTTAATGTCCGGCGCGTTCATGCGAATACAACCAGAACTCACACGCAGGCCCACGCTGTCCGGTGCGCTGGTGCCATGGATCAGATACTCACCGTTTCCATGCGCCAGACGCAGTGCAAAGCGTCCTAACGGGTTATTTGGCCCGGCAGGTACAACAGGCGGTAATGTGATGCCGCGCTCCAGAGAGCGTTTACGGATGCCTGGTGTAGGGGTCCAGGTAGGATTCGGGATTTTCTGCCCAACCCGGGTTTCCATTACCGGCGTTTCCAGCCCCTGCAAACCGATACCAATTGGGAATACCTGAACAATATTCTCTCCCGGCGGGAAGTAATACAGACGCAGTTCCGCCAGATTCACGATAATGCCTTCGCGTGGTGCATCCGGCAGCAGTAATTGTGAGGGAATAGTAATCAGGGTTCCGGGTTTAGGTACGGGGGCAATAGTATTGTTGGCTTCAAGGATCAGCATGGCAGCGGTATCAAACTTACGGGCTATCGCCTGTAGGTTTTTATCGCCTTCCTGCACGGTGTAGGTTTGGTTTTGCCCAACAAGGCGGCTATTCGCCTGGGGCAAAGGATAATCGACCGCCCATGCGGCCTGAATAGCGCTGTAAGCGCCGATTAGCATTAACGTAATAACAGACGCGCGTTTCATACTCACTCACCCCCCTGGCGTTCTTGCCGGACCGCGGCGAGCGCCCAATCCGGCTTACGAGTCACTGCGTTGCCTTACACGAACGCTTTCAAGTCGGTCTGAAAGTTAACGTGTTTTATCAGTTTAGCTAAGAGTTGCGGCTTTGGCGCGAATAGCCCGAATCATCGCCTCCAGTCCTTGTGAACGAGACGGTGTGAGGTGCTGTGCGAGCGCCATTTTTTCAAACCACGGACGCACATCAAAATTCACAATATCCTGGGCCGTCATGCGATCATACAAAATGAATACCACGGCAATAAGTCCTTTAACAATTGCCGCATCACTGTCGCCCTGTAATTCAATAATCCCTTCGCCATTCTGGTTCATAACAATCCATACCTGACTTTGACATCCCTGGATGCTATTTTCCGGGCAGCGTAGGTCGTCGTTTAATTCCGGCAAACGCTGACCCAGCTCAATAATGTACAGGTATTTCTCTTCCCAATTAGCGCAACGCAGAAAATTACGCAACAACTTTTCTTTATCCGGTAGCGCAGCCATAACGCCTCCCTGTTAGCCCAGTAAATGATGAATACGCTTGAGGCCCGTTACCAGGCGATCCACTTCTTCATGGGTGTTGTACATTGCAATCGACGCCCGGCACATAGCAGGAACGTTATAGTAGGCCATCAGCGGCATAGCGCAGTGATGTCCCGTCCGCACGGCTATTCCATAGTTATCAAGAAAACTGCCGACGTCAAAGGCGTGATGTTTACCAAGGTTAAATGCAATCACACCCAGGCGGTTATCCGGCCCGTAGAGCGTCAAATCAGGTACATCTGCCAGCTGCTCCAATGCATAGCGCATCATGAACTGTTCATATTCGCTGATTTCAGTAAGCCCCAGTGCTGAAACATACTCAATAGCCGCGCCGAGTCCGATAATACCTCCGGTGTTTGGCGTTCCGGCTTCAAAACGCCAGGGGGCTTTGGCCCACGTTGTTCCCTGACTCAAACTCACCGTCGCAATCATTGAACCACCGCCTTCCCAGGGTGGCATCTCCTGCAACAGCGACTCTCTGGCATACAGAACGCCAATACCGGTTGGTCCATAAAGTTTATGCCCGGAGAAAACATAAAAATCGCAATCCAGTGCCTGGACATCCACCTGATGATGCATCACCGCCTGTGCGCCATCCACCAGCACTTTTGCGCCGTATTGATGCGCCAGCTCAATCATTTCCGATAACGGGTTCTCGGTACCCAACACGTTAGAAACATGGGTAATCGCCAGCAGTTGCGTACGATCGTCAAACAGCGTCGGCAGCGTCTCCAGCTGCAACGTACCATCGGCATTGAGCGGAATAACACGCAGTTCTGCCCCTACGCGGGCACACAGCATCTGCCAGGGCACAATATTGGCGTGGTGCTCCATTTCGCTGATGATAATGTTATCGCCCGCTCGCACATTGCTGCTGCCCCAGCTGTTCGCCACCAGATTGATGCCTTCCGTCGTACCACGAACAAACACCAGCTCTTCCGCTGAGCGGGCGTTAATAAACAACGAGGCAAGCTTGCGCACATTTTCCATTTTTTCCGTGGCCTGGGCGCTCAGCGTATGAATACCGCGGTGGACCGCCGCATAGCCGTGACGATAAAACTCGGCCTCAGCATCAATCACCTGATTGGGTTTTTGCGCGCTGGCAGCGCTGTCCAGATACGCCAACGGTAAACCGTTCACTTCACGCGTCAGGACCGGAAAGTCTGCCCGTACTTTTTCAATGGGAAATGTCATGCTGCGCCTCCCGGCAAGCGTTGGGCGATCCGCGCCAGTACCTGTTGTTTCAGCGTTTCATCGCCCAGGGCTTCCGTCAGCTCAGCGGCAAACGCATAGAGAATCATGTGTTGAGCATCCTGCTGACCGATTCCGCGTGAACGCAGATAGAACATCTGCTCGTCGTCGATCCGTCCTACCGTCGCCCCGTGGCTGCATTTCACGTCGTCGGCGTAGATTTCGAGCTGTGGCTTGGTATCCACCTCCGCCAGCTTTCCGAGCAACAGATTATTGTTGGTCATCTGACCGTCGGTTTTGATAGCGTGCTGGGCGACGTTGATCAGACCATTGAATACCGCCCGCCCCTTATCGCTGACAATCGTTTTATGCAGCTGGCGACTGTTGCAATACCCTTTATTGTGCTCAAGCCAGGTCCGTGTATCACAGACTTCATTTTTCACCGGCATCGCCAGACTGTTCAGCCGAAGCGTGGTGTTTTCGCCGTTAAGCTGCGTACTGGTGTTATGGCGCAATACCGCATCACCAAGCAAGAAACTATGGCTAACGGCAGTCGCATCCGCGCCCAATTGAATGTCATTATGCGCGAAGTGGTGGCTGAGCGGATTTTCGAACGCCAGTTTGATATGGCGCAAATGGGCGTTTGCCGCGACGTTCATCGTTAAGCGTGCGCCGGTGAAATGGCGACGCTCGCTGAGGCTGGCATAGTGTTCAATGACGGTGGCTTCTGCGCCTTCCGCTAGCTCCAGATGGTGGCGATAGTGCGCCGTGTTCACCTCATCGCCCGCCAGCCCCTGGGTTATATGCAGCAGCAGCAGCGGTTTCGCGGGGCGCTGGTTACGCTTCACCTGAATGTGCGTTACGCTACGGGACAGGCTTTCGGTAAGGTGCAAAAACACTTCCGGTTGGATAGCCGCTGGCAGCGCCTGGCGCGCATCGTCAATGGTAATGTCAAAACCGCTACCGTCTGTGCTGTCGCTGAGCGTTGGAAAGAATTGCCCGTCAACAAACACCAGTCGAATAGCGTCAATAGCCGGCGCTAACGCTGCACATTGGGCTGACGTTATCTCAGCGACATGACTGACAAACTGGCTGTTGGTTAATCCCTCCAGCGGCGTGTATTTCCAGTCCTCATGTTTACGCGTTGGCAGCCCCAGACGCAGCATCTGTTGCAAGTGCTGCTGCGCATAGTGTGAGCGTGTCTCCCCTTGCGTCTCAAACAGATGGTGCCACTGTTGCAGCACGTTACTGCTGTTCGCTAAGCCAGCCATAACCTTGCTCCTCCAGTTGTTTGACCAGCGTGAAATCGCCGGACTTCACAATTCGCCCCTGGTAGAGAACGTGAACAAAATCGGGTTTGATATAATCCAGGATGCGCTGATAGTGAGTGACGATAATGAATGAGCGTTTCCCGTCACGCAGCGAGTTCACGCCATCGGCAACGATTTTCAGCGCATCAATATCCAGCCCGGAGTCTGACTCATCAAGAATGCACAGCTGAGGCTCCAGCACGGCCATTTGCAGAATGTCATTACGTTTTTTCTCACCACCGGAGAAACCGACGTTAACCGAACGCGTGAGCAAATCTTCCGGCATCTTCAGCAGCGCAATTTTCTCTTCCATCAGGTCCTGGAAGTCGAATCGATCCAGCGACTCTTCGCCACGGTAACTGCGCACCGCATTCAGTGCCGTTTGCAGGAAAAACTGGTTACTAACGCCAGGGATTTCCACCGGATACTGGAATGCCATAAAGATCCCTTCACCGGCCCGGTCCTCCGGCGACAGTTCCAGTAAATCCTTGCCGTTGAACTCTACGCTCCCGCCAGTGACGTCGTAGTCTTCACGTCCGGCCAGGGTTGCAGAAAGCGTACTTTTCCCCGAACCGTTTGGTCCCATAATGGCGTGAACTTCTCCGGGGCGAACCTCAAGGCTCAACCCACGCAGGATCGCCTTATCTTCCACACTGACCTGTAAATCTTTGATGCTTAACATGTGCTTTCCTTAAAATTTAACCGACGCTGTGTTCAAGGCTTATGGCGAGCAGTTTTTGCGCTTCCACGGCAAACTCCAGCGGCAGTTCAGAGAACACGTCTTTACAGAAACCATTCACGATCATCGAAATGGCATCCTCTTCACTGATGCCGCGCTGCAGGCAGTAAAACAACTGGTCTTCACCAATACGCGACGTGGTGGCTTCATGTTCAAGCTGGGCGCTATTGTTACGACACTCCACATACGGGAAGGTGTGTGCCCCGCAATCCGCACCGATCAACATCGAGTCGCATTGGGTATAGTTGCGGGCGTTAGTAGCGGTCGGCATGATTTTCACTAAGCCGCGATAACTGTTCTGACTGTGTCCGGCGGAGATCCCTTTCGAGATAATGGTCGATTTGGTGTTTTTGCCAATGTGGATCATTTTGGTGCCGGTATCGGCCTGCTGATGTCCACTGGTCAGCGCGACGGAGTAGAATTCGCCGATCGAGTTGTCGCCACGCAAAATGCAGCTTGGGTATTTCCAGGTAATGGCCGAGCCGGTCTCCGACTGCGTCCACGACATTTTGCTGTTTTCGCCTTCGCAGAGTGCGCGCTTGGTGACGAAATTCAAAATACCGCCCGTATTGCCATCGCCGGGAAACCAGTTTTGCACCGTGGAGTATTTCACTTCGGCATCTTTGTGGATGATGACTTCCACCACCGCCGCGTGTAGTTGGTAACTGTCGCGCACCGGGGCTGAACAGCCTTCGATATAGCTGACGTAGCTGCCCTCATCCGCAACCAGAATGGTGCGTTCAAACTGCCCGGTTTTTTCCGCATTGATACGGAAATAGGTCGACAGCTCCATTGGGCAACGCACGCCTTTCGGTACATAAATAAACGTGCCGTCAGATGCCACCGCCGCATTCAGCGCGGCAAAGAAATTGTCATTGCCGGGGACAACCGTGCCCAGGTACTGTTTTACCAGCTCAGGATGATCGTGAATGGCCTCACCGAACGAACAGAAAATAATGCCCTGCTCCGCCAGTTTGTCGCGATAGGTGGTCGCTACCGATACCGAGTCGAAAATAGCATCAACCGCCACTTCTTTGCCTTCACGTACCGGCACGCCAAGCTGTTCGAATGCGTCCTCAACCTCTTTGCTTAAAAATGCATTCGCGCCCGTTTGCTGTACCGCTCCCGGTTCAGACGCACAGGTTTCATCGCAGTTACCGCAGGAAGGTGCGGAGTAATAGCTGTACTCCTGATAATTCAGTTTGTCGTAATGCGCTTTAAGCCAGTGTGGTTCTTCCATGGTCAGCCACGCTTTAAAGGCATTCAGGCGAAATTCCAGCATCCAGTCGGGTTCATTTCGTTTTGCCGAAATCGCGCGCACGACATCTTCATTGATCCCTTTTGCCAGCTCATCGGTTTGCAGTTGGGTGAAGAAGCCCTCTTTGTAATTAAGGTGCCCGCCAGCCCAGGTGTTGACATCGTCAGTTGCTTCAGTATTACGAGACATAGTACCGCCTATACCCCAAAACTTTCGCCACAGCCGCATTCGTTCTGGGCTTTCGGGTTATGAAATTTAAATAACTGGTTTAATCCTTCGCGAACGAAATCGACTTCTGTGCCGTCAATGAACGGCATCGCCTGCAACGGCACATAAAGTCTGGCGCCCTCCGTTTCAAACAGCAGATCGTCTTTTTCAGGTTGGCGGACGGTATCCAGCACGTAGCCGAATCCCGCGCACCCTGTTTGCTTCACGCCTAACCGTACGCCCAACATGTCAGGTTGCTTTGCCACCAGCTCACGGATATGCGCCGCAGCCGCTGGCGTTAACGTCAGTCCACGCCAGGCAAAATCGTCCGGGTTAAATGTTCCTGAATGCAATTCCATAGGGTTACCTCGAGTCACTAGCTTTAAAGCTATAACATCATGTTAGTGATAATGATTATCACTTCAACCCCTCAACAGCAGGGGCATTCGGGTTAATCGCCCTTTTTGACTACTTTTACTAAGCATAGACCCTGCTGCGTGGGTTCACAGAGATGGAATTTTTTGTTCAATACATTGATTAATAATGGATTATAAAAATCCAATCGTTCAGGCAGGTCAAATATCAAAAGATGTATAGAAAATGTCTATTTAAGGGATAGGTGGGGATGAAGGTAGGGAAAAACAATTCAAATAATAAACAAGCAACAAAAAACCCTTAAGTCTGCTTGTTGGCAGGCTTAAGGGTTCCGGCCCCATCCGGCGCTTATCTCCGGCACTCATATTGGCTTAGCTCTTGAAGGGGCGATAAGAAGAATCTCATACACTGATTAGTTTTTTTTAACACTAATTGCGGTTTGACTCTTTTATAAACGCGTTCAATCACATATTTAACACTGTGCCTCACTGAGCGTGTCCAGCAGCAGGCGTAGCCCTGCGGGTTGATGTTCACGTGAAAGGTATAAACCATAAATCGGCAGGCATTTAGGTTGAAGTTCTGGCAGTAATCGAATTAGCTTTCCCTGCGCCAGCCCTTCCTGCGCCTCCAGCTCTGGCACCAACGCGATCCCCATTCCTGACACCGCCGACTCGCAGAGCAGCGAAGAGATCCCTGCACTCAAATTCCCTTTGATTGCAACGGAGACAGACTGCCCCTGAGCATCCACAAAGTGCCAGGATTGTCCGGCAAAACCGCTGTAGTAAAGGCAATTGTGCCGTGTGAGATCGTCGATTGTCTCAGGCGTGCCATGTTGATGCAAATAATCTGCGGACGCGCAAAGTACCGATTTACAGTCGCCCAACCGACGGGCGATGGTTCCTGGCTCGGGATTTTCCGTTATGCGGATCGCCACATCGATGCGTTCCCCCACAAGGCTTACCGGTTGATTATTGATCTCCACCTCAATACGTAATTGCGGATATTGCTCCATAAACGACGGCAGAACCGGAGCAAGAATATGCATGGCAGTAAAATGGGCGCAGGCCACACGTAGCGTGCCGGAGGGAATTTGCGCTCCACTGGCGGCACCTATGTCCAGCGAAAGTTGCGCCAGAGAACGCGTCTTCAGTAATGCCTCTTCACCCGCTGGCGTGATCGTCAAGCGACGCGATGAGCGATGGATAAGCCTTGCACCTGCCCATTTTTCCATCTCGTCGAGGTAACGACTGACCATCGGACGGGAAAGCCCCAGCGCACGCGCGGCAGCGCTCAGACTGCCCAAATCACAGATATGGTTGAATACCGTTGCCGCCATCACTCTGTCCATTGCATCCCATCCGATCGTTTTATGAAACTCAGCATGTCCTAATGAGGGAATTCTAACAGATCCGAATTGCCTTAAAATACGGGAACTATCAAAAGACAATTTCCTGCACAAGGTTACCTGGTATGAAAATTAAAACTCTGGCTCTGCTGTTACCTCTGTTTGCGTCTTCAGCTTTCGCCGCGCCGCTACAGCTGGACGTCTATAATCCACAGGATAAGGCTATTTTCCCGGTTTCTTCGACGCTGGTGTCTGGCCCAAAAGAGGCGATTTTGTTTGACGCCCAGTTCAGCACCAAAGATGGCGAACAGTTGGTTCAGATGATTCGCGCCAGCGGTAAAACGCTGAAGGCTATCGTGATCACTTCCGGCGATCCGGATTTCTATTTTGGTCTGCAACCCATCGTCAAAGCCTTCCCACAGGTAAAAGTCCTGGCAACGCCGCAGGTGGTAGACCATATCCGCGCCACCAAAGAGGCCAAGCTGCAGTTCTGGGGCCCGCAAATGAAGGACGGCGCGCCAACATCGCTCACCGTTCCGCAGGCGACTACGCAAACGCAGTTCACGGTTGATGGCGAAACGCTGGAACTGCGTCACGCCAACGATTATGCAGCGTATATCTGGATCCCGGCGAATCGAGCCATTATTGGCGGCACAGGCGTGGCTTCCGGTATA
This sequence comes from Citrobacter sp. Cpo030, assembly GCF_030333005.1. NCBI lineage: Bacteria > Pseudomonadati > Pseudomonadota > Gammaproteobacteria > Enterobacterales > Enterobacteriaceae > Citrobacter > Citrobacter sp. Cpo030. Next base: position 58,178 of record NZ_JAOWGT010000047.1, read on the forward strand.
CACGTCTGGACTGCGGATACACAGTCTGAAGAACAGCGCAGTGCATGGCGTAACGTACTGCGTGAAATGCAGAGCTTACAGCCCACTCAGGTGGTCCCGGGTCATTACATTGGTGAACGCCCAACCGGCGATAAAGCGATCCGCTTCACTCAGGACTATTTGCAGTCGTTTGAGCAGGCGCTAGGGGCGAAGAAAGGATCGGACTATGTGATTAAAACCATGACGGCAGCATGGCCAGGCCTTGCAGACGTAAGCTCGCTGGAACTAAGTGCGAAGGTTAACAGCGGCGAGATGAAGTGGTAATGAAGATTTAAGGCAAAAAATAACCCCGAACGCGTGTCGGGGTTTCGTTACGATAAGCATACCGGAATCAATGAACGCCCATGCGCCAGGCAAAATAGATCTCTTCTTTCAGTTCAGTTGAAGAGAGTGCTAACAGATCTGCAAACTCCAGCTCAAGCTGTTTCAGCCTTTTCAGGTACTGAGCCGGTGAAAGATCGGTTTTATCACGACGTAAAAACTCTATTGCCAGTTGGGCCGGGTCTAATTGGGTAGACATATCATCCTCGCTTGTGTTCAAAACCTGCACAGTATAACACCATTCCCTGTGCAGATAATGACCAAAAGCAATATGCATCACAAAATTGCGGTCGTCAGACGCGACGTGCAGCACAATCGTCCCTGCTCATCGAAGATTTCTATTTGCCACACCTGGTGACGAGAACCAGTATGTAACGCGCGACATACGCCCCTGACGTGCCCTTCCCGCGCAGAACGGATATGGTTGGCGTTGATCTCCAGACCCACCACTTTCTGCTCACCCTGTGTACACAGGTATCCCGCTACCGAACCAATGCTTTCCGCCAGCACCACGGATGCGCCGCCGTGCAACAACCCAAAGGGTTGTTTGGTACGATGGTCCACCGGCATCGTCGCTTCCAGCGTATCGTCGCCAATGTGCACAAAACGAATATCGAGCAACCCAACCATATTTCCTTCACCCATGGCATTGAGCGCCTCGAGTGTGACTTCACGTTTCCAGATCATCCTATAATCTCCAGCAGTGCCTGTAATGGGTGGCGAACGCCCGTACCTTCAACGCGTTTAACCTGGCTGCGACAGGAGTACCCTGTAGCCAGACAACGGTTACGCGGCAATCGTTGCATTGCCTGGTGCCATGATAACTCATAGATCCCCAATGAGTTTTGGTGATTTTTCACTTCGTGCCCGTAGGTGCCAGCCATACCACAGCACCCCACGCTGACGTTCTCCAGCTTTGCGCCAAAGCGAGCAAAAATAGTCGCCCACTGTGCAGGCGCGCCCGGCAAAGCCGTCACTTCGGTACAGTGGCCAAAGAAGTACCACGGTTCACCGCCAACAGCGACTGACTGCTGTGTTTCCACAGCTTTCGATAACCATTCGTTGGCCAGCAGCACATGGAAATCACCCCGCAGTTCTCCCAGCACCAGCTTGTATTCATCGCGATAACAAAGCACCAGCGCCGGATCAACTCCCACCATCGGAATATTCAGCTTCGCTACACGGTTAAGAAACTCGGATGTCTTTTTCGCCGTTTTGGCAAAACGGTTTAAAAAGCCTTTAATGTGCTGCGCCTTGCCATTTGGCGAAAACGGCAGCAGTACCGGCTGCATACCCAGTTTTTCTACCAGACGTATAAAATCAGCGACCACCTGCGCATCGTAATAGCTGGTGAAAGGGTCCTGCACCACCAGCACCGTACGGGCTTTTTGCTCGAGGCTGAGTAATTCGAGCTGTTCCAGCGTCATATTGGCGGAACGATGTCCCACCAGTTGGCGTTGCAGCGACGGCGCAGACAACAGCGGTAAATCAACCATTCCAATGTGCTTTTTAGCCAGATTTCGCACCAGCGGCTGATTGATGAAGAAGTTAAACGTTTTGGGTGCTCGCGCCATTAGCGGTGCATAGCTCTCAACGGTCGCCACCATATGATCGCGCAACGGGCGCAGATAACGCGTGTGGTACAGCTGCAGGAAGCGTGAGCGAAACTCCGGCACATCAATTTTAATCGGACACTGTGTGGAACAGGCTTTACACGCCAGGCACCCTGACATCGCCTCTTTTACTTCGTGCGAGAAATCGTATTCGCCCTTGCGTGCATGCCAGCTGTTGCGGGTACGGGTAATCAGCGTGCGTAAACTGGCGCGTTTCTCCGGTAGCTCTTTTTCCAGTTGCACAGGATCGATCCCGCGATCGGCCAACAGACGCAGCCATTCACGTACCAGCGTAGCTCGCCCTTTCGGAGAATGGATACGGTTAAGGCTGATTTTCATCGACGGACACATGGGGCTTTTCGCATCGAAGTTAAAGCATAACCCGTTGCCATTACACTCCATTGCCCCACGCCACTCCTGGCGTACGGCCAGCGGGATTTGACGGTCATACGTTCCGCGTTTCACCGCGTCCACTTTCATCATCGGCGCATCAACGTCTTCCGGTGGACAGATTTTGCCGGGATTGAGCCGGTTTTGCGGATCAAACACCGATTTCACTTTGCGCAGTTCACGATACAGTTCATCACCGAAAAATGCCGGACTGTATTCCGCACGGAAACCTTTCCCGTGCTCACCCCACAACAGACCGCCATATTTTGCCGTCAGCGCGACGACATCATCAGAAATGCGTTTCATCAGCACTTCCTGCTGCGGGTCGCACATATCCAACGCCGGTCTGACGTGCAGCACGCCAGCATCCACGTGGCCGAACATGCCGTAACTCAGACCATGGCTGTCGAGCAGCGCGCGAAACTCGGCAATATAGTCAGCCAGATGCTCCGGTGGAACGCAGGTATCCTCGGCAAATGGAATTGGCTTCGCTGAACCTTTTGCATTGCCCAGCAGACCGACGGCCTTTTTACGCATGGCGTAAATACGCTCGACACCCGCCAGCTCGGTACACAGCTGCCAGCCAATAACGCCCGCTTCCTGACGAGCGATTAACCCATCCAGGCGTTCGCAGAGTGCGCTGACCTGCGAATTAATCAAGGTTTCGTCGTCACCGGCAAACTCGACAATATTCAGGCCCAGCATCTCTTTATCCGCTACATCGGTAATCAGTTCGCTTACCGAGTGCCAGACGATGTCTTCACGCGCCAGATTGAGTACTTTGGAGTCGACGGTTTCTACCGACAGTGCGCGCGCTTCCACCATCACCGGCGCGTTACGCAACGCCGAATCAAACGAATCGTACTTAACGTTAACCAACTGTCTGACTTTGGGCAGTGGCGTGATATCAAGGCGGGCTTCGGTGATAAACGCCAGCGTACCTTCAGAGCCGGTAAGAATGCGGGTTAAATCAAATTCGGTCATCTCATCGTTAAAGACGTGCCGCAGATCGTAACCCGTCAGGAAGCGATTAAGTTTCGGGAATTTATCCATGATCAGCTGTCGGTTATCACGACAACGCTCATAAACGGTCTTATAGATACGGCCAATCGTGGTATTGCTTTTACCCAACGTTTGGGCAAGTTCGACCGGCATGGGCTGGGTATCCAGAATATCACCGCCCATCAGCACCGCACGGATGCCCAACACATGATCGGAAGTTTTACCGTAAACCAACGATCCTTGCCCGGACGCATCGGTGTTGATCATCCCGCCGAGCGTTGCCCGGTTACTGGTGGATAATTCGGGGGCAAAGAAATAGCCGTATGGCTTCAGAAACTGGTTGAGCTGGTCTTTTATCACCCCGGCTTCTACCCGCACCCAACCTTCTTGCGGGTTGATTTCAATAATGCGGCTCATATAGCGGGACATATCAACAATAATGCCCTGATTCAGCGCCTGACCGTTGGTCCCGGTGCCGCCGCCGCGTGGGGTAAAAATCAACGACGAGAAAAGCGGTTCTGCCGCCAGACGGGCGATTAGCGCCACATCTGCGGTTGAACGAGGGAAAACGACAGCATCAGGAAGCAGCTGATAAATACTGTTATCCGTCGACATTGTCAGACGATCGGCATAGCTCGTTGCCGTATCACCCGTGAATCCTTGCTGCTCCAGTGCCTGCAAAAAATTGAGCACCAGTTGAACGACACCTGGCGCCTGAGAAATTTGTGGAATCATTATAGTGACCCTTTCCTGCGGTCTGTGTTGTGAATTTAATCGTTTGCGTGTTGCTTTGTTTGTTGTATCACATTTTTTTCTAATACGCTCAGCAGATTTACAGGCAGAATCCGCCTGTTCAAAACCGCTGAAATTGCTCATCATTACAGGGTGTCATTTAAGTATTCACGTCGCGTCAACGTTCTGGCGCAAAGACAAAGGTGAAAAGTATTTATGGTAAATTTCCGTCAGCCCAGGGATATTGCACAAGTGCTGCTATCGGTGCTGTTTTTAGCCATCCTGATTGTGGCCTGTCTCTGGATTGTTCAGCCCTTTATCCTTGGTTTTGCCTGGGCAGGCACGATTGTCATTGCGACCTGGCCTATCCTGCTACGCTTACAAAAATTGCTCTGGGGACGCCGTTCACTTGCCGTACTGGTGATGACGCTGTTGTTAGTGCTGTTGTTCATCATCCCCATCGCGCTGCTGGTTAACAGTATCGTCGATGGCAGCGGGCCGCTAATCCATGCCGTAACCGCAGGTGATATGACGCTACCGGATCTGGCATGGTTGAACAGCATTCCACTGGTGGGTGCCAAAATGTATGGCGTATGGCACAGCTTACTGGATATGGGCGGCTCGGCCATTATGGCCAAGGTTCGTCCTTATATCGGTACCACCACCACCTGGTTCGTCGGTCAGGCCGCGCATATCGGCCGCTTTATGATGCACTGTGGTCTGATGCTGCTGTTCAGTGCCCTGTTGTACTGGCGCGGTGAACAGGTCGCATTAGGTATTCGTCACTTCGCTTGCCGTCTTGCCTCTAAACGTGGCGATGCTGCCATTTTGCTGGCCGCGCAAGCCATTCGCGCAGTCGCATTAGGCGTTGTGGTCACCGCTCTGGTGCAGGCAGTGCTCGGGGGAATTGGTCTGGCGGTAACCGGCGTGCCTTACGCCACGCTGCTGGCGGTATTGATGATCCTGTCTTGTCTGGTGCAGCTGGGGCCGTTGCCGGTGCTGATTCCGGCCATTATCTGGCTATACTGGACGGGGGATTCCACCTGGGGCACCGTGCTGTTGGTGTGGAGCGGCGTGGTCGGAACACTGGATAACGTGATTCGACCGATGCTGATTCGTATGGGTGCCGATTTGCCACTGATCCTGATTCTCTCCGGGGTCATCGGTGGACTGATTGCCTTCGGCATGATTGGTCTGTTTATCGGTCCAGTAGTGCTGGCCGTTTCCTGGCGTCTGTTCTCCGCCTGGGTAAACGAAGCCCCTGCGCCAGGTACCAATCCGGATGAAATCCTCGAAGAAATTGCTGAAATCGAACGCAATAAGTAATCCAACATCAGGCGGCAGCGCCGCCTGATTGTTTAACAATACTAATCAATCCTCCCTCTTGCGGGATTAGACCCAACCTCGTCCTTCTTTAAATAATCATTTGTGTCGCAAATTCTTTACAGTTTTTAAACTATTGAGATGAATCTGATCGACGTAAAAAATCACTATGCCTACTATTAGCCCATGGCTTTAGATCAACACATTGATTTATAAGCATGGAAATCCCCTGAGTGAAACAACGAATTGCTGTGTGTAGTCTTTGCCCATCTCCCACGATGGGCTTTTTTTTATCCTTCACGCGCCACTCCACCAACCTTAACGCACCAACACATTATCTTCCCCGTCAAGGAACAAATAATATTGCACAAAATACTGTGACTCTCTTCAAGCCGAAATATCCACAGCAATGTTATTACTATTCCACCGTCTTTTATGAAGTGACCAAATAATGAACGCATTAGAACTACAGGCGATCCGCCATATTTTTGCTATGACGGTGGAAGAAAGCGCCAGGTATATCGCGCGCGATGACAATGTTGCCGCCTGGCAACAATGGGAAAAGGGTGAAAGAGAAATTCCAGACGACATCATCCGCATTTGTTCAGAAATGAAAGCCAGGAGGAAGTTAAGAATTAATGCAATTATCGACAAAATAAATAACCGTATCGGTAATAACACCATGCGTTTTTTCCCCGATCTGAACGCTTTTCAGGCGGTTTATCACCAAGATGGTTTTCTCGACTGGAAAATCTATCAGTCGGCTGCTGTTGAACTCTATGCTCACGATCTCGAGCGTATGTGTTAAGAGATTGCAACGCCATACCTATTTAGCCTCTTCGCTGAGTAACACATTATGAAAAACACCTATTTCTCCACTGCGATAGGGCTGTACCTAAATTATCTGGTGCACGGCATGGGGGTCATTCTGATGAGCCTCAATATGTCTTCGCTGGAACAACAGTGGCAAACCAATGCTGCGGGCGTCTCGATTGTTATTTCCTCACTCGGTATCGGCCGCTTAAGCGTTTTATTAGTGGCAGGGATGCTTTCCGATCGCTACGGTCGCAGACCATTTATTATCCTTGGTATGACCTGCTACCTGATTTTCTTTATTGGCATCATCAATACTCACAGTATTTTTCTTGCCTATGCTTTTGGTTTTTTAGCAGGAATGGCAAACAGTTTTCTCGATGCCGGAACCTATCCCAGCCTGATGGAGGCATTCCCCCGCTCCCCCAGCACGGCCAATATTTTGATAAAAGCTTTCGTCTCCAGCGGTCAATTCCTGCTGCCAATGATTATCAGTCTGCTGGTGTGGGCCGAACTTTGGTTTGGCTGGTCCTTCCTGCTGGCTGCAGCCGTTATGATACTCAACGGCGTGTTTTTGTTTCGCTGTCGGTTTCCGCCACACCCCGGGCCTCATACCGTCATCCGGGCTCAACCTGCAGAACGGGAAACCGCACAACCTGAACATCGTTGCTCCCTGCTCGACCTTGCCAGTTACACCCTGTACGGCTACATCGCAATGGCAACATTTTACCTGGTAAGCCAGTGGCTGGCGCAATACGGACAGTTTGTCGCCGGAATGTCCTATACGTTATCTATCAAACTGTTAAGCATTTATACCTGCGGCTCTCTACTGTGTGTGCTGATCACCGCCCCGCTGGCGCGAAAAGCAGAACGCGCGACATCGATGCTGATGCTGTATACGTTTATCTCATTTGTCGCACTGCTGATGGTTTGTCTGCATCCGACACCCTACGTGGTCATTATCTTTGCGTTTGTCATCGGTTTTTCTTCCGCCGGGGGCGTTGTGCAAATCGGTTTAACGCTTATGGCCGCACGCTTTCCGCATGCGAAGGGTAAAGCGACCGGGATTTACTATAGCGCGGGCAGCATTGCGACCTTCACCATTCCATTGATAACAGCAAAACTCTCAGAAACCAGTATTGCTCACATCATGTGGTTTGATACTGGCATAGCTGCTGTCGGGTTCCTGTTGGCGTTGTTTATTGGTTATCGCAGCCACATCGCGTCAAAGCATCAGCTAAAAATGATACAAGCCGTAGAATAGCGTGGATGCAATATTGTTCCCCCCTTCTGCAAAATAATTGGCATATATTTTAAAACATCAGCAAAACACCGGCTGGCAGAGTTCAATTTCACAGTGTGTTATGCAATATACCTGGTAACTTAAACGCCATGCTATGTAGGTTCTGTGGCTGCCGCCCGGTATATTAATTACAAGGTCGCCGCAATTTAAACAATATCGACGAGCACAGAACAATTTTAAAATCCGCAAGGAGTTGTGAAAATGTCTCAAAGCAAGACCTTTAATACGCCATTTCTTTTGGCGATAACCTGTATTTATTTAAGTTATTTCCTACACGGTATTAGCGTCATAACACTGGCGCAAAATATGACCTCTCTTGCAGAAAAGTTTTCCACCGACAATGCAGGAATTGCCTATTTGATTTCAGGCATTGGTCTGGGGCGACTGGTGAGCATCTTATTCTTTGGCGTGCTCTCAGATAAATTTGGTCGTCGGGCTATCATTCTGTTAGGGGCGATTCTTTATATACTGTTCTTCTTCGGTATTCCCGCCAGCCCTAATCTGATGATTGCCTTTATTCTGGCCGTTTGCGTTGGCGTAGCAAACTCGGCACTGGATACCGGTGGGTACCCGGCGTTAATGGAATGCTTCCCTAAAGCCTCTGGCTCAGCCGTTATCCTGGTAAAAGCTATGGTCTCGTTTGGGCAGATGATCTATCCCATCGTCGTCAGCACCATGCTGCTCAACCATATCTGGTACGGTTATGCGGTCATTATCCCGGGTGCGTTGTTTGTAGTCATTACCCTGATGCTGCTAAAAAGTCGTTTCCCCAGCCAGATGGTGGATGCTGGCATCGCGAAAGATCTGCCACAGATGAACAGTAAACCGTTGGTCTGGCTGGAAGGTGTGGCATCCGTCATGTTTGGTGTTGCTGCCTTTTCGACTTTTTACGTCATCGTAGTCTGGATGCCGAAATATGCGATGGCCTTTGCCGGTATGGCAGAATCCGACGCCCTGAAAACAATCTCTTACTACAGTATGGGTTCGTTGGTCTGCGTATTTATCTTTGCCGCACTGTTGAAAAAATGGGTACGGCCTATTTGGGCGAATGTATTTAACGCCGGACTGGCAACCATCACCGCAGCCGTCATCTATTTATACCCATCTCCGTTGGTATGTAACGCAGGTTCATTTCTCATTGGATTCTCTGCCGCTGGCGGTATTTTACAGCTCGGTGTCTCGGTGATGTCGGAGTTCTTTCCCAGGAGCAAAGCCAAAGTCACCAGCATTTATATGATGATGGGTGGCGTAGCTAACTTTATTATCCCATTAATCACCGGATACCTCTCTAACATTGGTCTGCAATACATTATTTTGCTGGACCTTGCATTTGCTCTGTTGGCTTTTGTCACCGCCATCATCGTCTTTATTCGTTACTACCGCGTATTTGATATCCCCAAAAATGATGTGCGGTTGGGCGAGCGTTATTTTCAATAAATTGTTTAGAAGGAGTATCAAATGGACGTAACTGCAAAATATGAACTGATTGGTTTGATGGCCTACCCTATCAGACACAGTCTGTCGCCTGAAATGCAAAATAAGGCATTAGAAAAAGCGGGATTGCCATTCACTTACATGGCGTTTGAAGTCGATAACTCAACGTTTGCTAATGCCATTGCCGGGCTGAAGGCCTTAAAGATGCGGGGTACCGGGGTCTCAATGCCCAACAAGCAGCTGGCATGTGAATATGTTGATGAATTAACACCTGCAGCCAAGCTGGTCGGCGCAATTAACACTATCGTCAATGATGATGGTTACCTGCGTGGTTACAATACCGATGGCACGGGCCATATTCGTGCAATTAAGGAAAGTGGTTTCGATATCAAAGGTAAAACCATGGTACTGTTGGGCGCAGGCGGTGCGTCGACGGCCATTGGTGCACAGGCAGCGATTGAAGGCATCAAAGAAATTAAACTCTTTAACCGCCAGGATGAATTTTTTACCAAAGCGCAGGAGTTTGCCAAACGCGTCAATGAAAACACCGACTGCGTGGTCACCGTTATCGATCTCGCCGATCGCCAGGCTTTTGCTCACGCACTTGCCAGCGCAGATATTTTGACCAACGGCACTAAAGTCGGCATGAAGCCGCTGGAAAATGAATCTCTCGTGACCGACGCTTCCCTGCTGCGTCCGGAACTGCTGGTAACCGAATGCGTCTACAACCCGCATATGACCAAATTATTGCAGCAGGCACAAAGTGCTGGTTGCAAAACAATTGATGGTTACGGCATGTTGTTGTGGCAAGGGGCTGAACAGTTCAAGCTCTGGACCGGGAAAGATTTCCCACTGGAGTATGTGAAACAGGTTATGGGTTTTGCCGCCTGACGGGCAAGCATTTGTACAATAGTTAAAGGGTAATCAATGAAAACCGTAACCGTAAGAAACCTCGTTATTGGCGAGGGTGCGCCGAAGATCATTGTCTCGCTGATGGGTAAAGACATCGCAACGGTAAAAAGCGAAGCACTGGCCTATCGCGAAGCGGATTTCGACATTCTGGAATGGCGCGTAGACCATTTCACCGATGTCTCTTCCATTGAGGCGGTGTTGGAAGCTGCGCGCACCATCCGCGATGTGATGGCTGACAAACCACTGCTTTTCACCTTCCGTAGCGCCAAAGAAGGCGGTGAACAGGCTCTGTCTGTTGAGCACTATATTGCACTTAACCGCGCGGCAGTAGACAGCGGTCTGGTGGATATGATCGATCTGGAACTGTTTACCGGAGACGAACTGGTCAAAGCGACCGTCGAGCATGCGCACGCGAAAAATGTCTTTGTGATTATGTCCAATCACGATTTTCATAAGACACCAGCCGCGGAAGAGATTGTCCAGCGCCTGCGTAAAATGCAGGAGCTGGGCGCAGATATTCCGAAGATTGCCTTGATGCCGCAAAATAAAACGGATGTTCTGACGCTGCTTAGTGCCACGCTGGAAATGCAAGAACGCTATGCCGATCGCCCGATAATCACCATGTCGATGGCTAAAACAGGGGTGATTTCACGTCTGTCTGGTGAGGTTTTCGGTTCAGCGGCAACCTTTGGGGCAGTAAAAAAAGCCTCCGCACCAGGACAAATTTCGGTCACCGACCTGCGTACTGTATTGACAATATTGCATCAGGCTTAATTACAGATATATCCATATAAATATCAGTATTGCCCTACCCCAGATATTCGTCTAACCACGGATATCTGGCCGGTAATTAAGCGTTATTATATAACTCACATTATTATTGTCGAATATAGCGACAGGTAGACGCACGCATATAATCTGGAGTTCACATGAAATTTTCAAGGCCAAATCGTATAGATGGTCGGGTACCCGTATTATCCGCTGCAGATGCAGTCAATTATATTCCTGATGAAGCAACTCTTTGTGTATTAGGTGCAGGCGGGGGTATTCTCGAAGCAACAACATTAATTAATGCACTGGCTGAAAAATATAAAAACTCTCAGTCACCACGAAATTTAGCGTTGATTAGTCCTACAGGTCTGGGTGACCGTGCCGACCGGGGAATTAGCCCGCTGGCACAGGAAGGCTTAGTCAAATGGGCATTATGCGGACACTGGGGACAATCACCACGAATCTCCGACCTGGCGGAACAAAATAAAATTGCTGCCTATAACTATCCTCAGGGTGTATTAACCCAAACCCTGCGTGCATCGGCGGCTCACCAGCCAGGTATCCTCAGTGATATCGGCATCGGTACATTTGTTGATCCTCGCCAACAGGGCGGTAAGCTGAATGAAGTGACCACCGAAGATCTGATCAAATTGGTGGAAATTGATAACAAAGAGTACCTGTATTACAAAGCCATTGCGCCAAACATCGCCTTTATTCGCGCCACCACCTGTGATAGTGAAGGTTACGCCACCTTTGAAGATGAAGTTATGTATCTCGATGCGCTGGTGATTGCCCAGGCCGTACACAATAACGGCGGCATTGTTATGATGCAGGTGCAAAAAATGGTGAAGAAAGCTACGTTGCATCCGAAGTCGGTACGTATTCCAGGCTATCTGGTCGATATTGTGGTCATCGACCCCGACCAAACGCAACTGTACGGTGGCGCGCCGGTTAACCGCTTTATCTCTGGCGATTTTGTTCTTGATGACAGCCAGCAAACTTCCCTGCCGCTCAATCAGCGTAAACTGGTGGCCCGACGCGCCCTGTTTGAAATGCGCAAAGGTGCTGTCGGCAACGTTGGTGTAGGCATTGCGGATGGCATTGGTCTCGTCGCGCGCGAAGAAGGCTGTGCTGACGATTTTATTCTGACAGTCGAAACGGGTCCGATTGGCGGCATCACCTCTCAAGGTATTGCTTTCGGTGCCAACGTCAACACCCGCGCCATTCTGGATATGACCTCCCAGTTTGACTTCTATCACGGTGGCGGGCTGGATGTGTGCTATTTAAGTTTTGCCGAAGTGGATCGCCACGGCAACGTCGGCGTACATAAATTCAATGGCAAAATCATGGGTACTGGCGGTTTTATCGATATTAGCGCCACCTCCAAAAAAATTATTTTCTGCGGCACGTTAACTGCCGGAAGTCTGAAAACGGAAGTTGCCGATGGCAAGTTATATATTGTGCAGGAAGGTCGGGTGAAAAAATTCGTCAACGAATTACCTGAAGTAACTTTCAGCGGAAAAATTGCTCTCGAACGTGGACTTGATGTGCGTTACATCACTGAACGCGCTGTATTTACGTTAAAAGCAGATGGTCTTCATTTAATCGAAATTGCACCGGGAGTCTCTTTACAGGAAGACATCCTGGACAAGATGGATTTCACGCCAATTATTTCGCCAAATCTGAAGTTGATGGACGAAAGATTATTTATCGATGCCTCGATGGGTTTTGTATTACCCGACGCCGCCAATTAAAAGGAGTACCATGATGGACTTTTCTTTAACTGAAGAACAAGAACTGCTACTTGCCAGTATTCGAGAACTGATTACCAGCAATTTCCCGGAAGAATATTTCCGTACCTGTGATCAGACGGCGACCTACCCGAAAGAGTTTATGCGTGCCCTGGCGGACAACGGTATTTCGATGCTGGGCGTTCCGGAAGAGTTTGGTGGCATCCCGGCGGATTACGTCACACAGATGCTGGCGCTGATGGAAGTTTCAAAATGCGGCGCACCCGCTTTTTTGATCACTAACGGTCAGTGCATTCACAGTATGCGTCGTTTTGGATCCGCCGAACAGCTGCGTAAGACCGCAGAAAGCACCATGGAAACTGGCGATCCAGCGTATGCGCTGGCATTAACCGAACCGGGAGCGGGTTCCGACAACAACAGCGCGACCACCAGTTACACTCGCAAAAACGGTAAGGTCTATCTCAACGGGCAGAAAACCTTTATCACCGGCGCGAAAGAGTATCCATATATGCTGGTACTGGCCCGCGATCCAGAACCAAAAGATCCGAAAAAAGCCTTTACGCTGTGGTGGGTCGATTCGAAGAAACCCGGCATTAAGGTTAATCCGCTGCACAAAATCGGTTGGCATATGCTCAGCACATGCGAAGTCTATCTTGATGACGTTGAAGTGGATGAAAGTGATATGGTCGGAGAGGAAGGCATGGGTTTCCTCAACGTCATGTACAACTTCGAGATGGAACGTTTGATCAACGCTGCGCGCAGTACCGGTTTTGCTGAATGCGCCTTCGAAGATGCCGCCCGTTACGCCAACCAGCGCATCGCATTCGGTAAGCCAATTGGTCACAATCAGATGATCCAGGAAAAACTGGCGCTGATGGCGATTAAAATCGATAACATGCGCAATATGGTGTTAAAAGTCGCCTGGCAGGCCGATCAGGAACAGTCTCTGCGCACCAGTGCAGCGCTGGCAAAACTGTATTGTGCACGTACTGCAATGGAAGTGATTGATGACGCCATTCAGATTATGGGTGGGCTGGGTTACACCGACGAAGCACGCGTTTCCCGCTTCTGGCGTGATGTCCGCTGTGAACGCATTGGCGGTGGTACAGATGAAATCATGATTTACGTCGCGGGTCGCCAAATCCTGAAAGATTATCAGAATAAGTAAGCAGTAATGCTTGCCGGATAGCGCAAATGCGTTATCCGGCACGTGCCAGGTGAATCATATTTCTGGCATCAGACATTCCTGTTCTACAAGGTTATTTTTAAACTGCTTACGATAATCGCTGGGGGTACAACCCACATGCCGCTGAAAGAGTTTGGCAAAGTGATCGACATTTTCATACCCTACCCGCCAGGAAATTTCTGCCAACGAGGACTCCGTATTCGTCAGGGCAAATTTTGCCTCTGTCATTCGCCGCTGAATCACATAATTAATCGGCGAAATACGATATTCCTTAGTAAACTCGTGACAGATATAACTCACGCTGGCACGAAATTTCTTAGACAACTGTTCCAGCGTAATTTTCTCTCGGAAATTGTTATTTAAATAAACCAACACATCTTTAATTAAGATATCTTTTTTAATATATCCCTGCTCAGAACGATAAGCATTTTTAAAGTTTTCGTAATATAAAACTGTTAATGCATAAGCGAAGGCGTCATAAGCGGAAGACGTCAGGTTATTCTTGCTCTGCGGGATCATAACACTCAGTTCATTAAAGATACTTTTAATAACCTCTTTGCCCTGGCTGACGCTAATAACCGGACACGAGTGCATCTGCAAGAGTTGGTTCTCCTGCCAGTCGTTGAAACGAAAGCCGTAGAGCGCACAGGTGTAAGTGGTTGCAGGCGCGCTGCTATCGGAAGCAACCGCATGTAACCGCCCTTGTTCTATCACCACGATGTCACCCGCATGCGCGACATACAGCGAAGAGTCGATAATTAGTCTTGCGACACCCTTTTTTACATAGATAAGCTCTGTTTCATTGTCATGAACATGATGGCCCGACTCCCAGTTAGGATCATCACTGATGACGAATCGCGAAAATCTCGGGGTTTTCCCCTGTTCAAAAAGGGTCTCCATGGCATTATCAAAACAGCGTTGATACATGACAACCTCCACCGAAAGGCAGTTATTTTGCGGATAATTAATATCGAAAAGTAAAAACGATGATGACGTTATACAACGTTATTCTGTCCAGGCGAAACAAAATTATTTGCGTCGTCTGCAAGATGACACCTCCAACTCCAGCACGCTGCTCGTGCAAATTGTTTTTATTTTAAAATAATAGGAAAGTATAAATGTTATTAAGTCAGCAATAATAATTTACACACCAGAAACAAAGTGCGTGCAGAATCGCATAAAAATATGATCCATTTCTCAAAAAAGCGCCTCGATTTTATTTCCATGTTTATCACTTTAACACCCGACGTCTTCTTTACGTTCATAAACTCAGCATTCCTAAAGTCCTTTTTTTTGCAAGATTGTTGGGAATGAAAACAGATTGCCCCGTCGAAAACAGTCTCCCTCTGCCGCACACTATTTTCAGTCAATTTTCCCTACTGTTGATGATGGCACTCCCCGTCATCATCCACACGAGAATCACTGGAGATGCCATGAAACTAATAACCTGCTTTAAGTTGGTGCCTGAAGAACAGGACATTGTTGTTACCCCACAACGTTCGCTTAACTTTGACCGGGCCGATGCCAAAATCAGTCAGTTTGATTTGAATGCAATAGAGGCCGCGACGCAACTTAGTGCGGAAGGTGATGAAATTGTCGCCTTAACGGTTGGCGGCTCGCTACTGCAAAACTCCAAAGTGCGTAAAGACGTACTGTCCCGCGGGCCGGACAGTTTGTTTATGGTGCAGGATCCCCAACTGGAGCATTCATTACCGCGAGACACGGCTCAGGCGCTGGCCTGCGCGGCCAAAAACATTGAATTCGACCTGATGCTGTTCGGCGAAGGGTCTGGAGACATCTACGCCCAGCAGGTTGGCTTACTGGTTGGCGAACTCTTACAACTTCCGGTGATTAACGCCGTCAGCAACATCCAACGTAACGGCGATCGCATTGTGGTTGAACGTACGCTGGAAGACGAAGTTGAAGTGATTGAACTGTCGCTCCCCGCCGTGCTGTGCGTAACCTCGGATATCAACACGCCACGTATTCCCTCGATGAAAGCCATTCTGGGCGCAGGTAAAAAACCGGTCACACCGTGGCAAGCCAGCGATATTGGCTGGACACCTGCCTCACCGTTAGCAGAACTGGTGAGCCTCACCGTTCCGCCACAAACAGAACGTAAGCACATCATTCTGGAAAATGACTCAGCAGAAGCCATCGCCGAGCTGGCTGAACATCTGAAAAAAGCCCTGAACTAAGCCCAACGGAGAGAAATTATCATGAGTAAATTAGCTAACGTATGGGTGTTCAGCGATAACGTAGAACGCTATGCAGAATTAATGGCCGGCGCACGCCTGTGGGGTGAACAGGTACACCTTATTGTACAAGGCAACGAACAGGCCAATCAGGTTAACCCTCTGGGTGCCGATGAGATTGTCGTGCTTGAAACAACGTCTGGTTTACAGCGTGTTGAAAATTTTGCCGAGACCATCGCCGCCCTGATACAAGAACATACCGGGCTATTACTGATGCCAGCTACTAAACGCGCTAAATCCCTTGGTGCACGGTTAAGTATTCAACTCAATGCAGCGATGGTAAATGACGCCACGTCGGTAACGCTTGATGATGGCTCACTGTTCGCAGAACACCGTATGTACGGTGGCCTGGCATTCGGCAAAGAAAAAATCAAAACAACTCAGGCAATTATCACTCTTGCCCCAGGCGTACTTGAACCGGTAGAGGCTAATGCTTCACATACCTGCCCTGTTGTCTCTGCACCTTACATCGCACCACACCATGAAATTATGTGCCAGGAACGTCGCGCCAAATCCGTGAGCAGTGTGGATCTCAGCAAAGCCAAACGTGTGGTGGGTGTGGGCCGCGGCCTGGTTGCGCAAAACGATCTGGAGATGGTGCACCAGTTGGCATCTGTACTGGGTGCAGAAGTGGGTTGTTCACGACCGATTGCCGAAGGCGAAAACTGGATGGAACGCGAACGCTACATCGGCGTTTCTGGCGTTTTACTGAAATCGGACCTTTACCTCACCCTCGGCATTTCAGGACAAATTCAGCATATGGTCGGCGGTAACGGCGCGAAAGTCATTGTCGCCATCAACAAAGATAAGAAAGCCCCTATTTTCAATTACGCCGATTACGGACTGGTCGGCGACATCTACAAAGTCGTTCCGGCTCTTATCGAGCATCTCAGCCGCTAACCCCACTTTTAACGCACATATCCCGCTGCCCTCGCAGCGGGAAGGGAGCATAAAGCATGTCAGATGAAAAATTTGATGCCATTGTGGTCGGTGCTGGCGTGGCGGGTACGGTTGCAGGCTACGTGATGGCTCAGGCCGGACTGGACGTGCTGGTCATCGAGCGCGGAAACAGTGCAGGTAGTAAAAATATGACCGGCGGAAGACTCTATGCACACAGTCTTGAGCGCATCATGCCGGGGTTCGCGCAGGAAGCGCCGCTCGAGCGTAAAGTCACCCGCGAAAAAATCTCCTTTCTGACCGAAGAAAGCGCCGTCACTCTCGATTTCCATCGTGAAAAAGCTGACGCACCAACGCAGGATTCGTATACCGTTTTGCGCAACAGACTTGACCCATGGCTAATGGAAAAAGCGGAACAAGCTGGGGTGCAGTTCATCCCCGGCGTGCGCGTCGATGCCCTGATCCGCGAAGGTAATAAGGTCACCGGAGTTCAGGCCGGTGACGATATCCTCGAAGCCAATATTGTCATCCTGGCCGATGGCGTCAACTCTATGCTGGGGCGGTCCCTGGGGATGGTTCCGCCCTCTTCTGCACACCACTATGCCGTTGGCGTAAAAGAGCTGATCGGCTTACCTCCAGCAGTCATTGCAGATCGCTTTAACCTTTCAGGTAATGAAGGCGCGGCCTGGCTGTTTGCGGGCTCACCGTCTGATGGATTGATGGGAGGAGGATTTTTGTATACCAACCAGGACTCCATCTCTCTGGGTCTGGTGTGCGGTCTGGGGGATATTGCCCATGCCACAAAAAGCATTCCACAAATGCTGGAAGACTTTAAGCAACATCCAACTATTCGGCCATTGATTGCCGGTGGTGAACTACTGGAATATTCCGCGCATATGGTGCCAGAAGGCGGTCTGGCAATGGTTCCAAAGCTGGTCGATGACGGTGTGATGATCGTGGGCGATGCCGCCGGTTTCTGTTTGAACCTGGGTTTCACGGTGCGAGGTATGGATTTGGCCATCGCTTCCGCAGAAGCCGCTGCCCAAACAGCCATTGCAGCAAAAGAACGCCAGGATTTCTCTGCCAACAGCCTGATGGACTACAAGCGCGCGCTCGAACAGGGCTGTGTGATGCGTGATTTACAGCATTTTCGCAAGATCCCGGCGCTAATGGAAAACCCACGTCTGTTCACCCAGTACCCACGTATGGTGGCCGATATCATGAGCGATATATTCACCGTTGACGGACGTCCAAATCAACCGGTTCGCAAGATGATTATGTCCCACGCCAAACAAATTGGGCTAATGAACTTACTGAAAGACGGTATCAAGGGGGCAACTGCATTATGAATCAGGACAATACCGTTAACGTTGACGTCAAACTGGGCGTCAATAAATTCAATGTCGATGAAGGCCACCCGCACATCATCCTGGCCGAACATCCCGATCTTAATGAATTTCGTAAGCTGCTGAAAGCCTGCCCCGCCGGGCTGTATAAGCAGGACGAGAGTGGAAACATTCATTTTGATTCTGCTGGTTGCCTGGAGTGCGGAACGTGTCGAGTACTGTGCGGCGACACGATCCTCGACCAATGGGAATATCCGGTCGGAACATTTGGCGTTGATTTTCGCTACGGCTAACGGATTTTGCCCGTAGTACACCGGATCGGCCACGCCGGCCATCCGGTCAGATGTATGCCGAAATCATCCTGGGAATAACTTCATGAGTATCACACTAACGTTTAACGCCGAACGTCGCGAAGCCTGGCGACAACAGGGTTTATGGGGAGATGCTTCGCTTGGCGATTACTGGCACCAAACGGCCAGAGCCATGCCAGATAAAATCGCTGTGGTTGATAACCATGGCGCTTCATTCACCTATGCTGCACTCGACAGCGCGGCCAGCAGTCTGGCAACCTGGTTTTTAGCCTGCGGTATTCAACCTGGCGATCGCATTGCCTTCCAGTTACCGGGCTGGTGCGAGTTTACGATTATCTACCTGGCCTGTCTGAAAACCGGGGCCGTTTCCGTACCGCTGCTGCCAGCCTGGCGTGAAGCAGAGCTGGTATGGGTGCTGAATAAGTGCAAAGCGAAGATTTTTTTCGCACCGACGCTGTTTAAACAGTCCCGACCGGTCGATCTGATCCTGCCCTTACAAAACCAGTTGCCGCACCTGCAACAGATTGTTGCCGTGGATAAACTGGCTCCGGCAACTACCTCGCTGGCGCTCAGCCAATTGCTTTTAGCTCCGCCATTAACCCAGACGATTAATGTTCACGCCGATGAACTGGCGGCGGTGCTGTTTACCTCTGGTACCGAGGGAATGCCAAAAGGCGTAATGCTGACCCACAACAACATCCTTGCCAGCGAACGCGCCTACTGTGCCCGCCTCAATCTCACCTGGCAGGATGTATTTTTGATGCCCGCACCACTGGGACATGCTACTGGTTTCCTGCATGGCGTTACCGCACCGTTTTTAATCGGCGCACGCAGCGTATTGTTAGATATTTTCACCCCAACCGCCTGCCTTGAACTGCTGGAGCAACAGCGCTGTACCTGTGTGCTCGGCGCAACACCCTTCGTCTACGACATGTTGTGTAGCATGGAAAAGCGGCCAAGCGATCTCTCATCGCTACGCTTTTTCTTATGTGGGGGCACAACCATTCCACAGAAGATTGCCCGTGACTGCCAGCAGCTCGGCATAAAATTATTAAGCATTTATGGCTCGACAGAGAGTTCACCGCATGCGCTGGTCAATCTTGACGATTCACTTTCTCGCATGATGAATACGGACGGATATGCCGCTGCAGGCGTTGAAATTAAAGTCGTCGATGAAGGGCGCAATACGTTGCCCGCCGGGGTAGAAGGTGAAGAAGCTTCGCGTGGTCCCAATGTTTTTATGGGCTATCTCGATGAACCTGAACTGACCGCCCGCACGCTGGATCAAGACGGCTGGTATTACAGCGGCGACTTGTGCCGGATGGACGATGCGGGGTACATCAAAATCACCGGACGGAAAAAAGATATCATTGTCCGCGGTGGAGAAAACATCAGCAGCCGCGAAGTTGAGGATATCTTATTGCAGCACCCCCGCATTCACGATGCCTGTGTTGTCGCGATGCCGGACGAACGCTTAGGTGAAAGGTCATGTGCTTATGTGGTGCTAAAACCGCCGCATCATTCGTTGTCGCTGGAATCAGTGGTAGCCTTTTTTAGTCGCAAGCGAGTGGCAAAGTACAAATACCCTGAGCACATTGTGATCGTGGAGAAATTACCGCGCACGGCGTCCGGTAAAGTACAAAAATACCAGCTGCGTAAGGATATCATTCAGCGTTTGAGCGTGGAGAGTATTACAGGATAAAGCGCCGGATGGCGATGCTAACGCATCTTATCCGGCCTACGTTGAATAGGCCGGATAAGGCATGATATTACTTGTTCAGTTCAGCCAGACTCAGCCAGGTTTGTACGACGGTGTCCGGGTTCAGCGACAGGCTGTCGATCCCCTCTTCCATCAGCCAGGCCGCGAAGTCTTCGTGGTCAGAAGGTCCCTGGCCGCAAATACCCACGTATTTACCCTGTTTCTTGGCTGCACGAATCGCCATCGACAGCAGCGCTTTCACCGCGTCGTTACGCTCATCAAACAGTTCAGAAACCACACCAGAGTCACGATCCAGACCCAGCGCCAACTGCGTCATGTCGTTTGAGCCGATGGAGAAGCCGTCGAAGTACTCGAGGAACTGCTCGGCCAGCAAGGCGTTAGACGGGATCTCACACATCATGATGATCTTCAGCCCGTTCTCGCCGCGTTTCAGCCCCTGGCGTGCCAGCTCTTCCACCACCGCTTTCGCCTGAGCAACGGTACGTACAAACGGTACCATCACTTCAACGTTAGTCAGGCCCATGTCGTTACGGACACGTTTTACTGCGTCGCATTCCAGCGCAAAGCAGTCGCGGAAGCTATCGGCAACATAACGGCCCGCCCCACGGAAGCCCAGCATCGGGTTCTCTTCATGCGGTTCATAACGCTCACCGCCGACCAGGTTGGCATATTCGTTGGACTTAAAGTCCGACATACGCACGATGACGCGTTTTGGATAAAACGCCGCACCCAGCGTCGCGATCCCTTCCGTCAGACGACCTACGTAGAATTCACGCGGAGAATCGAAACCTTTCATCATGGCGCGGATTTCATTTTGCAGCTCAGGCGTTTGGTCATCAAACTCCAGCAACGCACGCGGGTGCACGCCAATCATACGGTTGATGATAAATTCCAGACGCGCCAGGCCGACGCCTTCGTTTGGCAGACAGGCGAAGTCGAAAGCCCGATCCGGGTTACCGACGTTCATCATCACCTTCAACGGCAGATCCGGCATGGTCTCCACGCTGGAACTCTTCACGCTAAAGTCGAGCATGTCAGCGTAGACATAACCGGTGTCACCTTCGGCACAGGAGACGGTTACCTTCTCACCGTCTTTCATGCGCTCGGTCGCATCACCACAGCCCACCACGGCCGGGATCCCCAGTTCACGGGCAATAATCGCCGCGTGACAGGTACGGCCGCCACGGTTAGTGACAATTGCTGCTGCTTTCTTCATGATCGGTTCCCAGTCCGGGTCGGTCATGTCGGTAACCAGTACGTCACCTGGTTCGATACGGTTCATTTCGCTGATGTCATGAATGACTTTGACCGGACCCGCGCCAATGCGGTGGCCGATGGCGCGACCTTCAGCAATAATTTTACCCTGAGCATGCAGCGTATAACGCTCCATCACCTGGCCGCGAGAACGCACGGTTTCCGGACGCGCCTGAACAATGAACAGCTTGCCGGTATGACCGTCTTTCGCCCATTCGATGTCCATTGGACGACCGTAGTGCTTCTCGATTTGTACCGCCTGCTTCGCCAGTTCCTGCACTTCTTCGTTAGTCAGGGAGAAAATGTCACGTTGTTCCTGCGGGACATCTTCAATGGTCACCTGCTTACCGTGTTCCTGGGTCGGCGCGTAAATCATGCGGATTTTTTTCGAACCCATTGTGCGACGGACGATCGCCGGACGGTTAGCCGCCAGGGTCGGTTTGTGCACGTAGAATTCATCCGGGTTAACGGCGCCCTGCACGACCATTTCGCCCAGACCCCAGGCAGACGTAATAAAGACGACCTGGTCGAAACCGGATTCGGTATCGATGGAGAACATTACGCCTGAGGATGCGAGGTCAGAACGCACCATCCGCTGAACGCCAGCAGAGAGCGCTACGCCACGGTGGTCATAGCCCTGGTGAACACGATAAGAGATCGCGCGGTCGTTAAACAGCGAGGCAAATACGTGTTTGATGGCAACCAGTACGGCATCAAATCCCTGGACGTTGAGGAAGGTTTCCTGCTGACCGGCAAATGACGCATCTGGCATATCTTCTGCGGTAGCGGAAGAACGCACGGCAAAAGAGGCATTGGCATCGTCCGCTGACAGCTGCGCGTAGGCATCGCGGACGGCATTTTCCAGCTCTGGCTGGAAAGGAGTGTCGATAATCCACTGGCGGATCTGTGCCCCGGCTTTAGCAAGCTCAGTGACATCGTCGATATCCGTTTTATCCAGCAGCTCATAAATGCGCTGGTTTACACCGCACTGGTCCAGAAACTGGTTAAACGCATCGGCGGTCGTTGCAAAACCATTCGGTACGGAAACACCCATACCTGAAAGGTTAGTAATCATTTCACCCAGGGAGGCATTTTTGCCTCCAACTCTGTCTACATCATTCATGCCGAGTTGGTTATACCAAAGCACCAGCGGTGACGAGCCATTGTTGGACATCGAACAATCCTTATATATGAACGAGGTTAGGAAACTCAATTTTGCGTAATTATCTTGGCATATTTACTCCGTCGAAAAAAACGGTGAATCGTTCAAGCAACTTTATTTTTTATTTTTTCAGATTGTTTCCGCATTTGCGCAAACCCGCGAACCACACGGGATCACCACAAAAACGACCGGTATAAACATTTGTTCCGAAAAATGAAATGTACTTTTCAGTAAATATAAAAATACCGTTTCATTTTATAAAATAGATGCAGCAATATTCGCTTCTGGCGAATTTTAATTTATGCTTTCAGAGAATTATATCTGCCCCAGGATGAGCAAAATGGATAATGCTGTTGATCGTCACGTATTTTATATTTCTGATGGTACGGCCATCACCGCCGAGGTATTGGGTCACGCGGTGATGTCGCAATTTCCTGTCACGATCAGCAGTATTACGCTGCCGTTTGTGGAAAATGAGAGTCGTGCGCGCGCGGTTAAAGACCAGATTGACGCTATCTACCAACAAACTGGTGTGCGTCCTTTGGTGTTTTACTCCATCGTCCTGCCGGAAATTCGCTCGATCATTCTGCAAAGCGAAGGATTTTGTCAGGATATCGTGCAGGCGTTGGTTGCCCCACTGCAACACGAGATGAAACTCGACCCTACGCCTATCGCCCATCGCACGCACGGTCTGAATCCCGGTAACCTCAACAAGTACGACGCGCGCATTGCTGCCATTGACTACACCCTCGCCCACGACGACGGTATTTCGTTGCGCAACCTCGATCAGGCGCAGGTGATCCTGCTCGGCGTTTCCCGTTGCGGCAAAACCCCGACCAGTTTGTATCTGGCCATGCAGTTTGGTATCCGCGCGGCCAACTACCCCTTTATTGCCGATGATATGGATAATCTGGTGCTGCCCACTTCCCTGAAGCCGTTGCAGCATAAGCTGTTCGGTCTGACTATCGACCCTGAGCGCCTGGCGGCCATCCGCGAAGAACGCCGTGAGAACAGCCGTTATGCCTCGCTGCGTCAGTGCCGTATGGAAGTTGCTGAGGTGGAAGCGCTTTATCGGAAAAACCAGATCCCCTGGCTGAACAGTACCAATTATTCGGTAGAAGAGATTGCTACCAAGATCCTCGATATCATGGGACTGAATCGCCGCATGTACTAGAATGCTAGTGCATTGGTTCGATTTTTTGTTATTATGCTCGCCACCAGGCAGGATGAGTGTGATATTGTGATGTACATCACTTCCCGGTAGTCCTGCCGTTGAAGCAACAAATTTCTGAGACAAGTAATGAACAGAACCGATGAACTCCGTACTGCGCGTATTGACAACCTGGTCACTCCAGCAGAGCTTGCGCAACGGCATCCTGTTTCGTCCTCCGTCGCCCGTCATGTTACGGACTCCCGACGTCGGATAGAAAAAATTTTAAATGGTGAAGACCCCCGTTTACTGGTGATCGTAGGTCCCTGCTCGATTCACGATCTTGATGCCGCGATGGAATACGCGACACGATTACAGGCGCTGCGCACTAAGCACCAGGCGCGTCTGGAAATCGTGATGCGTACCTATTTTGAAAAACCACGCACCGTCGTAGGCTGGAAAGGCCTGATTTCCGACCCGGATTTGAACGGCAGTTATCGTGTAAACCACGGTATTGAACTGGCGCGAAAACTGCTGTTGCAGGTCAACGAACTGGGCGTCCCCACGGCGACTGAATTCCTCGACATGGTGACCGGCCAGTTTATTGCCGATTTAATCAGTTGGGGAGCTATTGGCGCGCGCACCACCGAAAGTCAGATCCATCGTGAAATGGCCTCCGCGCTCTCCTGTCCGGTCGGCTTTAAGAACGGAACGGATGGCAACACGCGCATCGCCGTCGATGCGATTCGCGCCTCCCGCGCCAGTCACATGTTCCTCTCGCCGGATAAAACCGGTCAGATGACCATTTATCAGACCAGCGGTAACCCTTACGGGCATATCATCATGCGTGGCGGTAAAAAGCCGAATTATTATGCTGAAGATATTGCTGCCGCCTGCGATACCCTGCACGAATTTTCTCTGCCTGAGCATCTGGTGGTCGATTTTAGCCACGGTAATTGCCAGAAGCAGCATCGCCGTCAGTTGGAGGTTTGTGATGACGTGTGCCAGCAAATTCGTAACGGTTCAACGGCAATAGCCGGGATCATGGCGGAGAGTTTCCTGCGTGAAGGTACGCAAAAAATCGTTAGCGGCCAGCCGCTGGTTTACGGTCAGTCCATTACCGACCCATGCCTGAACTGGGAAGATACTGAACTGTTGGTTGAAAAACTCGCCTCTGCGGTTGATAGCCGTTTTTAATGCTGTTCGCCGGGCAATATCACTTTGCCCGGCGCTAATCCCTTGTTTTTCCCTTGATTGTTGTGCAAAAAACGTTCTCGTCACAATTATTTCACAAAAACGCTTGCCGCAAATTTGCAGTTTGATGATAATGATTATCATTGTTACATTGATTGTTATTTTTAAACACTATGTCACGTATGGATAACACAACGGCAACGCCTGCAAAAGACAAAACACCGCCTTCCGTCGCGCCAAACGACCGACGAATTGACAGTAAAACCCTGTTGGGTAACGAAGGACGCGTGATCATAGAACATGATGGTCAGCACTACCTGCTGCGCCAGACCCAAGCCGGAAAACTCATTCTGACTAAATAAACAACACATTTCGCCAGCCACCCAGGTCATACCCAGGCAGCCAGCGCTTTTCGATTTCCTAATGGAGAGTTGCTATGCCTTACCTGCACACCGCTTCCCTGCGCCCATCGCTGTTGGCGCTGGCGATTGTCAGTAACCTGCCCGCCGTCGCCTATGCGGCGGCCGAGGATATGACCGTTACCGCCACCGGCAATGCCCGTAGCGCCTTTGAAGCACCGATGATGGTCAGTGTCATTGACACCACCGCCCCAGAAAACCAAACCGCCAGCTCAGCTGCCGACCTGTTACGTAAGGTTCCAGGCCTGACCCTTGACGGTACTGGCCGTACCAACGGCCAGGACGTGAATCTGCGCGGGTACGATCGACGCGGCGTTCTGGTGCTGGTTGACGGCGTTCGCCAGGGAACCGACACCGGACACCTGAACAGTACCTTCCTCGACCCGGCGCTTATCAAACGCATCGAAGTCGTGCGTGGTCCTTCCGCACTACTGTACGGTAGCGGCGCGCTAGGCGGCGTGATCGCCTATGACACTGCAGATGCCAAAGATCTACTGGAAGTCGGGCAAAACAGCGGTTATCGCGTGTTCGGTACCGCGGCGACCGGCGATCACAGTCTCGGCATGGGCGCCAGCACGTATGGCCGTACAGATACGCTGGACGGACTGCTTGCCTGGTCCAGCCGCGATCGCGGTGATTTACGCCAGAGTGACGGTACTACTGCGCCGAATGACGAAGCAATTAACAATATGCTGGCGAAAGGTAGCTGGAAAATTAACAGCGCCCAGACGCTGGCCGGTTCGCTGCGTTACTACAACAATGACGCCCGGGAACCTAAAAACCCGCAGACCAGCACGGCGGATGCCAGCAACCCGATGACCAACCGTTCAACGATCCAGCGTGATGCGCAACTGACCTACTCGCTCGCTCCGGCGGACAATGACTGGCTGAACGCTGACGCCCGTATCTACTGGTCCGAAGCGCGCATTAATGCTCAAAATGCAGATAACACTAGCGAATTTCGCAAGCAAACCACCAAAGGCGGGAAGATCGACAACCGCAGCCGCCTGTTTACCGACTCTTTTGCATCTCACCTGTTGACCTACGGCGGTGAATACTATCGTCAGGAACAACAGCCTGGAGGAGCAACAACTGGCTTCCCGGAGGCAAAGATCGATTTCAGCTCCGGCTGGCTACAGGATGAAATCACCCTGCGCGACCTACCGATTACGCTGCTGGGCGGTACCCGTTATGACTCTTTTCGCGGCAGCAGCGACGGCTATGAAGATGTCGATGCCGATAAATGGTCATCCCGCGCCGGATTAACAGTTGCGCCAACTGACTGGCTGATGCTGTTCGGTTCATACGCTCAGGCTTTCCGTGCCCCGACTATGGGCGAGATGTATAACGATGCGAAACACTTCTCGATTGGTCGTTTTTACACCAACTACTGGGTACCTAACCCTAACCTGCGCCCGGAAACCAACGAAACACAGGAATACGGATTTGGCCTGCGCTTTGACGATCTTCTGATGGCGAGCGACGCGCTCGAATTTAAAGCCAGCTATTTCGACACCAAAGCGAAAGATTACATCTCCACCAGCGTCGATTTCGCCGCTGCGACAACCACGTCCTATAACGTACCCAACGCCAAAATCTGGGGCTGGGACGTGATGGCGAAATATTCCACCGACCTGTTCAGCCTCGACATGGCCTATAACCGCACGCGCGGAAAAGATACTGACACAGGTGAATACATTTCCAGCATTAACCCGGATACCGTCACCAGCAAACTGAATGTGCCGGTTGCGCACAGCGGTTTCTCTGTCGGCTGGATAGGGACATTTGCTGACCGTTCCACGCATATCAGCAACAGCTACACTAAACAGCCTGGCTATGCGGTAAACGATTTCTACGTGAGCTATCAGGGCCAACAAGCGCTGAAAGGCATGACCACCACGCTGGTACTGGGCAACGCCTTCGACAAAGAGTACTGGTCGCCGCAAGGCATTCCGCAGGATGGTCGTAATGGCAAAATTTTCGTGAGTTATCAGTGGTAATCACTTTTCCCCGGTTCGCCGGGGCCGCAATCTGGAAGGAAGAGACAATGAATCATTACACACGCTGGCTGGAACTGAAGAAAGAAAATCCTGGCAAATACGCACGTGATATTGCGGGGTTGATGAATATTAGCGAAGCCGAACTGACCTTTGCACGTGTCGGTCACGACGCCTGGCGCTTACGTGGCGAAGTGCGTGAAATTCTCAGCGCACTGGAAACAGTGGGCGAAACCAAATGTATTTGCCGCAATGAATACGCAGTACATGAGCAGGTGGGTGCTTTTACCAATCAGCACCTCAACGGCCATGCTGGGCTGGTTCTCAATCCGCGCGCCCTCGATCTGCGTCTGTTCCTGAATCAGTGGGCCAGCACCTTTCATATCAGCGAAACAACCGCCCATGGTGAGCGTCAGAGCATTCAGTTCTTCGACCATCAGGGAGACGCACTGCTGAAGGTCTATACCACGCAAAATACCCTCGTTGAGGAATGGGCGGCGTTGCTGACCCGTTTCATCTTTGCAGAAAATCCGCCGCTGGTGCTGCAACCCGCCAACAATTCTGCGCCTGCCGCCGTCACGGTCGATGCACAGACCGTTGATCAAGAGTGGCGAGCGATGACCGATGTCCACCAGTTCTTCGGTCTGCTGAAACGCCATGAACTCACCCGCCAACAGGCATTTAATCTGGTGGGCGACGATCTGGCCTGTAAGGTTTCTAATAGTGCACTGGCGCAGTTACTCGACACCGCGCGTCAGGATGGCAACGAAATTATGGTTTTTGTGGGTAACCGCGGCTGCGTACAGATTTTTACCGGCGTGATTGAAAAACTGGTACCGATGAAAGGCTGGCTGAACATCTTCAACCCAACCTTTACCCTGCATCTGCTGGAAGAGAGCGTGGCCGAAACGTGGGTGACGCGCAAACCGACCGCCGATGGTCACGTCACCAGTCTGGAACTGTTTGCTGCCGACGGTACGCAAATCGCACAACTGTATGGTCAACGTACGGAAGGCGAGCCGGAGCAGACGCAATGGCGCGCACAGATTGACGCTCTGACGCCGAAAGGACTGGCTGCATGAAAAAACTGCTGACCCTGATCGCGCTGCTGCCCCTCGCGGCACTTGCTGCGCCTGAGGAGCGAGTTGTTGCCCTCGGTGGCGATGTCACCGAGATCGTATACGCACTGGGAGCACAACCCTCCCTTGTGGCGAGAGACAGCACCAGCCAGTGGCCTGCTGCGGCAACCGCGTTACCTGATGTTGGTTATTTGCGCCAGCTCAACGCCGAAGGGATCCTGGCTACCCGCCCTACGCTGGTCCTTGCCAGCGCGCAGGCGCAGCCTTCTCTGGTGTTAAAACAGATCGAGCAGAGCAACGTCAGGGTTGTCACGATCCCAGCAAGCAACGATCTTAACGCGATTGATGAAAAAGTTCGGGTTATCGCCGAGGCTACTCATCGGGAGGCCGACGGCGAAACGCTGCGCGCAACGTTACGTCAGGAACTGGCGACGCTCCCGTCGTCTGAACTGAATAAACGTGTGCTGTTTATTCTCAATCATGGCGGAATGACCGCGATGGCGGCGGGCCAGCAAACCGGAGCCGATGCGGCGATTCGTGCCGCAGGTCTACGCAACGCGATGCAGGGCGTTAATCGCTATCAGCAGCTGTCACAAGAAGGCGTCATTGCCAGCCAGCCCGATCTGGTAGTGATTTCACAAGAAGGTGTTAAGGCGATGGGTGGCGAGGCAAACCTGTGGGCGCTACCGGGACTTGCGCAAACACCTGCCGGCAGGAATAAACAGGTATTGCAGGTTGACGATATGGCGCTGTTGGGCTTCAGCGTTCGCACGCCACAGGCTATTTTGCAGCTTCGTGCTAAAGCGGAGCAATTGCCCTGATGTCCCGGCGGATCACCTGTTCGTTGTGGATGTTGGCATTGATGCTGGTTGTAATGACGGTTCTGGCTACCGGTTTTGGCGCGTTGCGCCTGCCGGTAAGTCTGCTCTGGCGTGATGGCGATGAGGCACTGCGTCAAATCTGGCTCACGATTCGTCTGCCCCGCGTCCTGCTGGCGCTGGTGATTGGCGGCTCTCTGGCGCTCGCTGGCTGCGTGATGCAGGGGTTGTTTCGCAATCCACTTGCAGACCCTGGATTACTGGGAATAAGCAGTGGTGCCGCCTGCGCTGTGGCCCTGTGGGTGGTGCTGCCTGTCTCCTTGCCCGCGCTGCTGATGTTGTATGCTCCAATGCTGGCCGCTTTTTTCGGCGCTCTGGCGGCAACCGTAGTGATTTTTATCCTTAGCCAACAGCGCGACGGTTCACTCTCACGCCTGCTGCTGGTCGGCATTGCCATTAACGCGCTCTGTGGGGCGGCGGTTGGCGTTTTGTCGTGGGTCAGTAATGATGCGCAACTGCGCCAGCTGTCGCTATGGGGAATGGGAAGTCTGGGGGCCGCGCAGTGGTCCACACTGTTGGCTGTCACTTCACTGACAATCCCGACGGTGCTGATCATCTGGCGACTTGCTCCGGCGCTGAATCTTCTGCAGTTGGGTGAGGAAGAGGCGCATTATCTCGGCGTTGATGTGCGTACAATCCAGCGTATTTTGCTGCTTTGTAGCGCATTACTGGTTGCCTCAGCCGTGGCGGTAAGCGGCGTGATTGGCTTTATCGGGTTGGTCATCCCACATTTAATACGTATGTGGCTCGGCTCAGACCATCGGGCCGTTATTCCGGGTTCCGTGCTGGCGGGCGCGTTTTTATTGCTGATTGCAGACACACTGGCCCGTACGGCGGTTGCGCCTGCGGAGATGCCGGTCGGACTGTTGACCAGTCTTCTCGGCGCACCGTGGTTTTTATGGCTTATTTTTCGTCAGCGAGGACCGCATGGCTGAGCATTTCATCGCTGAAGAGCTTCATTATCACGTAGCTGGCAGAGCGGTAATTGACAATGTATCGCTCGCCCTTAAAAAAGGTGAACTGGTGGCGCTGATCGGCCCAAACGGTGCGGGGAAATCCACTCTGCTACGCTTGCTGACCGGTTTTCTGAAACCGGCTACCGGGCGCTGCGTGCTGTCGGGCAAACCGCTGGAGGAGTGGCCTACCCAGAAGCTGTCACGACACCGGGCGGTGATGCGTCAGCAAACACAGTTGGGGTTTGACTGGCCGGTAGAGGCCGTCATCACGATGGGGCGCGCGCCCTGGAGCCAACGACCGGAACCTGGGCTTATTGCACAGGTAATGGAGATGACCGGATGTACGCCTCTGGCAGGCCGGCAATACGCCGCGCTTTCCGGCGGCGAGCAACAGCGAGTGCAGTTAGCCCGTGCGCTGGCGCAACTCTGGTGCGACGGTGCACCTCGCGGTTGGTTATTCCTTGATGAACCGACCTCCGCGCTGGATCTTTACCACCAGCAGCATTTGTTGCGCATGCTAAAAACGCTAACCGCTTCGGGTGGGCTGCATGTGTGCATTGTGCTTCACGATCTGAACCTCGCTGCACTGTGGGCAGACAGAATAGTGCTGCTGCACAACGGCAGGCTGGTGTCGCAGGGAACACCGGAAACTGTGTTACAGGCCGATGATCTGAAGCGCTGGTACGGTGCTCAGGTACACGTTGGCCAGCATCCGGCCAACGCCTCCCCGCAGGTATTTCTGGCCCCTTAGCTTGAACAACTCACTTCCAGCCGTTTGCCCCAGTCAGGTGGACGGCTGGCATAGTCATCATCACGATCGGCAAACGGGGTACGCAACGCCTGGTGCAACCGGTGCAGTTCCGCGTAATCCCCCTGCTCTGCCTGACTAATCGCCCGTTGCGCCAGCCAGTTACGTAATACCATCGCCGGATTTGTCGCCTTCATCTGTGTTTGTCTGACTGCATCGGCAATATTGTCTTGCTGAAGGCGCGAGCGATACCGCGTGAACCAGTCGTCAAATGCTGCGCGGTCGATAAACTCATCGCGCAACGGAGATTGCGCACTGTGCTGCTCCGTTTCGCTGAGCATGCGAAACGTTCGCGTATAGTCGCTTCTTTCTCGCGCCATCAGGCTAAACAGTTCGCTAAGCAGTTCGTTATCGTCTTTCTGCTCGCTAAAGAAGCCGAGCTTTTGCCGCATCCGCTGACCGTAGCGAGTTAACAGCGCCAGCTGGTAACTGTCCAGCGCATCATTGAGCGCCTCGACCGGGATAAATGGCGACAGGGTTTGCGCCAGACGTTGCAGGTTCCACAACGCGGCGGCCGGTTGATTATCGAAACTGTATCGCCCCTGGTTGTCAGAGTGGTTGCAGATATAATCGGGCACGTAATCATCAAGAAAACCGAATGGACCGTAATCCATCGTCAGACCCAGAATCGACATGTTGTCCGTGTTCATAACACCATGTGCAAATCCTACCGCCTGCCAGTCAGCGATTAACGTCGCAGTACGCGTGACAACATCGTTAAACCACAGCTGATACTTATCGGCTTCTTCCTGCCATTGCGGCCAGTAATGGCGAATCGCAAAGTCAGCCAACTGGCGCACTTTTTCCGGCTCTCGGCGATAGTAAAAATGCTCAAAATGGCCAAACCGCATATGGCTTTGCGCCACGCGAATGAGCATCGCCCCCGCTTCGACCGTTTCGCGATAAACCGGCGTGTCGCTGGTGACAATCGACAATGCCCGCGTGGTCGGTATTCCCAAGTAATGCATCGCTTCACTGGCCAGGCTTTCACGAATGGTCGAGCGCAGCACGGCACGCCCATCACCCATGCGGGAATACGGCGTGAGTCCGGCGCCTTTCAGGTGCCAGTCAAACGTTGAACCATCCGCGAGGTGTTGTTCGCCCAGCAGGATCCCACGTCCGTCGCCAAGCTGACCAGCCCAGACGCCGAACTGATGCCCACTATAAACCTGGGCTAAAGGCGACATCCCGGGAAGCAACGATTCGCCTCCCCAAACGCCTGCACCAGTCGGAATATCAAATAGCGCCGCAGGAATTGCTAATTGCTCCGCCAGCGCATCGTTATGCCAGATAAGGCGCGCGTTTTTCAGAGGGGTGGGTGAAAGCGCGGTATAGGTTGCTGGTAGTTCATCACGCCAGCGAGTGGTAAAAGACAGGGTCATAGGGCCTCCTGCCTCTAGTGTAGACTGTTAATAGCCTGTTAAACACCAGCAAATAAAAGGGTTATATCTTAGCGAGCGAAATTATCTGCGCAGGAGGCACCGCAGGCCACAATCCTCCCTGCATGGCACTGAATCCCACAGGCAAGACGCGCTCCAGCATCTCTTGTGTATCAATTCCGCTAATGATTATTGACTCACAGCTGGGCGATAGTTGCGCCAGAATAGCCCGCATAAACGGTTCAAACGAAATATGTGTAATCCTTTGTTGAACAAAGTTTTTATCCAGCACGACGCGTTTGAACAGGCCGTCAAAAATTGCCCGTGTTGATATACCACCAGAACCATAGTTTGTCAGGACTAATGGAAATCGCGCAGCAAGTGCGGCCAATATTGGATTATCTTTACCTTTGTTTAACTCCGGATAGCTTTCATTAATAGTCAGCTCCAGAAATGAAAATCGTTCAACTTGTGAAGCAAGTTCAGTATCTGATAATAAAGTATTAGCAACTGCTGGCGTTAAATTAATCCAGGCGGATACTTTTCGCTGAATAAAAAAATGTTGGCACGTTTCGATTAATTCTAGTTTTTCTACAAATAAACGACATTGTTCGTCGTCTGACATCCGAGGTAGGACCAGCTCGGTGGGTATACGCACATCTCCATGCGCACTGGCGAAACTGGTGATGATATCGACGAATTCAAGATCGCCTTTTTCGCTTCTCGCAGGAAGAAAAGAGAACTCAGAATGGTAAAGATTATCCAGTGAAACAATCATCGTGCCAGCCCCGCTGCATGGGTGTTATCCGGCATCCTGTAGCAAAGGATGGAGAAATACGTTACTGCTGATGCAAGTAGAGGCCCTTTCATTTTTCCCTTTTTAGCCGGTAAATCGAATCCTTTTTTTTAGCTTATCCTGATTATAAGCGAATATCCAGCTTTGCACTTTTTAATATCTCGGAATAAATCATATTTTTAGCAAGATACGCTCTTAATGTTCAGGGGTATTGTCTAACCAAAAGCAGAAATAAAAGTTAACTTTCAAATGGTGATGTTGAGGCTGCACACTCGATGGCAGCCTCGGAGTTACGGGGGATTAAATACGTCGTGCCTGCCAAAAGTTTTTACGCCAGTAAACGTTATCCAGAGACGAGCGCATCACGCCACGGCTGGTTGAAGCATGAATAAACTGATTATTGGTATCGTAAATACCAACATGCAGACCGCTTTCCCCAGACCCGGTTTTAAAGAAAACCAGATCGCCTGGCAGCAAATCATCTTTATCAATTTCGGTACCAATCTTTGATTGCGTACGCGTATCGCGCGGAAGTTGCAGGTCGAATTTATCGCGCATCGTCATCAAAACAAATCCAGAACAATCCACCCCACTACGACTCATACCGCCATAACGATAGGGTGTGCCATGCCAGGTTTGGAGCTGATCATTAAGACCGGCGATAACGGCAATAGAATCCGACAAGCGGGCATTTGGCGCAGGCGCACGATGGCTGCTGCAGCCCGCCAAAAACAATGCTGTGATGAAAAGGAGCCAAAAGCGCATTCAGTACGAATCCTCTGAATTTTATTTTTATGCCAATTTAGCGTGGAAATTATATGATTTTCAAGAACCCATTTCACTTAAGTGGTTGATATGAGCATTCTGTGCCCTTCAATATCCAAACGTCGGAAGTTGACGCCATAGGCCGCAGACAGATTGGCCGGCGTCAGTACCGTATCTCGTGCACCACTGGCAAGCAGTTTCCCGCGTTTGAGTAGCCAGGCTTTATGCGCATGGCGTAAGGTGTGATTAAGGTCATGGCTACTCATCACAATCGCTATGCCCTGCAAACACAGCTGACTCAACAGTCGGTCCAGTGCGTTTTGTTGCGCGACGTCCAGACTGTTCATCGGCTCATCCAGCAGTAAAAGCTGACCTAATGGATTCGCTTGTGGGCAAATCTGCAGGATAACCGCAGCCAGGCGCACACGCTGCCACTCACCGCCGGAGAGTTGGTTCACGCCGCGCCCCAGTTTATCTCCCAGACCGAGCGCATCGGCGATCTCCTGTAACAGATCGGTGCGTTCTTTGTCGGGTTGATGCAGTGTCAGAAAATGCCAGACCGGCATGGCAAACGGCGGATTTTGCTGTTGCGCAAGATAGGCGCGATATTGCGCCAGCCTGGCGGCCGGCCATTCCTCCAACGGCATATCACCAAAAGTGATACTGCCCTCTCCGTTTGTCAGACCCGCCATACGCGCCAACAGCGTACTTTTTCCGGCACCGTTTGGTCCCACTAAATGCAAGATCTCTCCTGCTTTTATCTCACCAGAAAGCGGGCCGAGACGGGTCGATTCCGCGACGTCCTGTAGCTGCATCAATCGAGACATTAGTTTGCCAGCGCCTGCTTGATGGTTTGCACCAGGATGGGATCCTCAGGCGTCATATCCGGTGAGAATCGTTGCAGCACTTTTCCATCACGACCCACTAAAAACTTCTCGAAATTCCACAGGATATCGTCCGGGTAGAGCGGCGCACGACCTTTGCTCGCCATTCGCTCGTAGAACCCACTGTCCGCAGGCGCAACGGCCGTTGGCGCGGCATCAATCAGCTTCTGATACAGCGGATGGCGTCCCTCGCCGTTGACGTCAATTTTGCTGAACATCGGGAAAGTTACGCCCCATGTGGTACTGCAGTACGTTTTTATTTCCTCTTCGCTGCCCGGCTCCTGGCCCAGAAACTGATTGCAAGGGAAACCAAGAACGCTGAAGCCCTGTTGGTGCCAGGCTTTCTGCAGATTCTCCAGTTGCTCGTACTGCGGCGTCAGCCCACATTTTGAAGCAACGTTGACGATTAACAGCACATTCCCGGAATACGGCTGCAGTGAGGTAACCTCGCCGTCGATGGTCGTCACTTCTGTATCGAGGATAGTGTTTTGCATAGCATCTCCAGAACAACAGGTGGATTTTCAGTTTTTAATCATAGACCGAACCAACGCGTTCTAGCGCGCGGCTTTTAACAATAGCCAGATAAATACCGGCGCACCCATAGTGGCCGTTACCACGCCGATAGGTAACTCAGCCGAGGCCAGCACCAAACGCGCGACAACATCAGCAAACAATAATGCGATTGCGCCAGCCAACGCACAACCTGGCAGTAAAACACGGTGATCGGTGAGGCCGCACAGTCGCAAAATATGCGGGATCACAAGCCCAATAAAACCAATCGCCCCTGCCAGAGCCACGCTCACGCCAACCATCCAGCCTGTGGCAACCACCAGCAGGTTGCGCCAGAACCATAATGGCAGTCCCAGCTGACGCGCAGAAGTTTCTCCTAACGCCAGCATATTCATCGGCTGCGACTGACAGCAGATCCACACCAGTACCGGAATCAACGCCACCATGAGCCAAGCCTGATGCCAGTCTACGCCACCGAAGCCCCCCATCATCCAGTACATCAGCTGTCGTAAGTCAAACGAGGTAGAGAAGTAGATAGCCCATGTCATCAGCGCGCTACAGATTATCCCCAGCGCCACCCCCGCCAGCAGCAGACGGCTGGTAGACAGATGTCGACGGGCGAAACGTAGCAAAATAAGCGTGATAATCAGCGCCCCGGCAATGGCGCAAAGGCCCAACGCCCAGCCGGGGAGTTGCCCCTGCCCCAGCAGCACCGCCGCGATAAGCCCGACTCCCGCGCCGTTAGATACGCCCAGTAATCCAGGCTCTGCGAGCGGGTTTTCAAACAGAGCTTGCATCACTGCGCCTGATAAGGCCAATGCAGCGCCTACCAGCAAAACGGCAAGGGTACGGGGAAGTCGAATTTGCCAGACGAACAGATCGCCGCGGGCGCTGAACCAGTCGCCGGGAGCGATCCATTGTTCTCCTGCGCACAAGCTTAGAATCGTTGCCAGTAGCATAAGTACTGACAGTGACAGTATCCAGCGTACGTTTCGACGCTGCTGTTGATGGGCGAAAGTCAGCATGTTTTCCATTCTGCTGAAAAGAGATGGAGGTGATTCTACGGTGCTGATTCGGTAGTGAAAAGGAAAAAGGCCGCATAGCGGCCTTTTTAGTTATACGCGTCATACTCTGCGTATCGTTAAATCACTCTTCTTTGGGCGTTGCGTTTTCAACCCGGCTTTTTAACTTCTGTCCGGGTCTGAAGGTCACCACGCGCCGTGCTGTAATGGGAATATCTTCGCCCGTTTTCGGGTTACGGCCCGGACGTTGATTCTTATCACGCAGATCGAAGTTACCAAAACCAGAGAGTTTTACCTGCTCACCATTTTCCAGAGCACGACGGATCTCTTCGAAAAACAGCTCGACCAGTTCTTTGGCATCCCGCTTGCTAAGCCCAAGCTTATCAAACAGATATTCTGACATTTCAGCTTTTGTAAGCGCCATAGGTTCAATCCCTCAATGATGCCTGGAATCGCTCTTTTAATGCCTCTACACATTTGGCGACGGTAGCGGCAATCTCCTCTTCTTCAAGTGTACGGCTGGTATCCTGAAGGATCAGGCTGATAGCGAGGCTCTTATAGCCCTCCGCAACACCCTTACCGCGGTACACGTCAAATAAGTTTACGCCAACTACCTGATTTACGCCAACTTTCTTACACTCGGATAAAATATCCGCAGCGGGAACGTTTTCTGCCACAACGACTGCGATATCGCGACGGTTCGCTGGGAAGCGAGAAACTTCACGCGCCTGAGGCACCACGCGGTCTGCGAGCTTATTCCACTCCAGTTCAAACACCAGAGTGCGACCGTTCAGATCCAGTTTACGTTCCAGTTCAGGATGAACAACCCCAATGAAACCAATACGTTCACCTTTCAGATAAATCGCCGCAGACTGACCCGGATGCAGTGCTGGATTCGCTTCAGCTTTGAACTGAATGTCCGCCAGTTTGCCGGTCAGGTCGAGAACCGCTTCCAGATCGCCTTTCAGATCATAGAAATCAACGGTCTCTTTTGCCAGATTCCAGTGTTCATCATGACGGTTACCGCAGATCACGCCCGCCAGCATCAGATCCTGACGGATCCCGAGGTTGGCCTGCGTATCTGGCACGAAACGTAAACCCGTTTCAAAAATACGTACGCGGTTCTGCTGACGGTTCTGGTTATACACTACCGTAGACAGCAAGCCAGTCCACAGGGACAAACGCATTGCCGACATATCAATAGAGATTGGGCTTGGCAGCAACAGCGCTTCTTCACCCGGGTGCAGCAGCGACTGGACTTTCGGGTCGACGAAACTATAGGTAATGACTTCCTGGTAGCCTTTGTCATTCAGCATGGTTTTTACACGTTTCAGCGACAAATCTGCTTCACGATGCGTACCCATGATAAGACCCGCCTGAATCGGCGTGTTCGGGATATTGTCATAACCGTATACGCGGGCGACTTCTTCGACCAGGTCTTCTTCGATTTCCATATCGAAACGCCAGCTCGGCGCGACCGCTTTCCACTCATCCTGCCCTTCCGTCACGTCACAACCCAGACGACGCAGAATGTCGCTCACCTGCTCATCGGCAATATGGTGTCCGATCAGACGATCCAGTTTGCTACGGCGAAGCGTAATGGTTGCGCGTTTTGGTAGCGTGGCTTCGTTCGTCACGTCAATGACTGGTCCCGCTTCGCCACCACAGATATCAATCAGCAGGCGCGTTGCACGTTCCATGGCCTTATGCTGCAGAGCCGGATCGACACCACGCTCATAGCGGTGAGAAGCATCGGTGTGCAGACCGTGACGACGCGCGCGACCGGTAATAGACAGCGGGCTGAAGAATGCACATTCCAGCAGGACGTTTTGCGTTTCATCATTCACGCCGGAATGTTCACCACCAAAGATGCCGCCCATCGCCAGCGCTTTGTTATGGTCCGCAATCACCAGCGTATCTGCATTCAGCTTCGCTTCGCTGCCGTCCAGCAATACCAGAGTCTCACCCTCTTTTGCCATACGGACAACAATTCCGCCTTCAATGCGGTCTTTGTCGAATGCGTGCATCGGCTGGCCCAGTTCGAGCAGCACATAGTTAGTCACGTCAACCACGGCATCGATAGAACGAATACCGCAACGACGCAGTTTTTCTTTCATCCACAGCGGGGTCGGCGCTTTAACATTGATGCCTTTTACCACGCGGCCCAGATAGCGCGGACAGGCTTCCACGGCTTCAACCTGAATCGGCAGGACGTCGTTAATGGTCGCGGCTACTGGCGCGATTTCCGGCTCAACCAGCGGGGCTTTGTTCAGTACAGCAACATCACGCGCCACACCGATAATACCCAGGCAGTCGGCGCGGTTCGGCGTGACGCTGATTTCGATGGTGTTGTCGTCAAGCTTCAGGTATTCACGGATATCGGTGCCAATTGGCGCATCGGCAGGCAGTTCGATAATCCCGTTATGATCGTCGGAAATACCCAGCTCGGAGAACGAGCACAGCATGCCTTCAGATGGTTCACCGCGCAGTTTCGCGGCTTTAATTTTGAAATCGCCCGGCAGAACGGCACCAACGGTTGCCACAGCCACTTTCAACCCCTGACGGCAGTTTGGCGCACCGCAGACGATATCCAGCAGGCGGTCGCCGCCTACATTCACTTTGGTGACACGCAGTTTGTCAGCGTTAGGGTGTTGGCCGCATTCAACCACTTCACCTACCACAACGCCGTTAAACGCGCCGGAAACAGGTTCCACACCGTCAACTTCCAGACCCGCCATCGTGATTTGGTTTGACAGCGCATCGCTATCAATCGCCGGATTTACCCATTCGCGTAACCACAGTTCACTGAATTTCATTGTTTTATCCTGCCTTTATTTAAACTGTTTGAGGAAACGCAGATCGTTTTCGAAGAAAGAACGCAGATCGGTAACGCCGTAACGCAGCATGGTCAGACGCTCCATACCCATACCGAATGCAAAGCCGGAATAGATTTCCGGATCGATGCCAACATTACGCAACACGTTCGGGTGAACCATCCCGCAGCCCAGCACTTCCAGCCATTTGCCGTTTTTGCCCATCACGTCAACTTCCGCAGATGGTTCAGTGAACGGGAAGTAGGAAGGACGGAAACGAACCTGCAGGTCTTCTTCAAAGAAGTTGCGCAGGAAATCGTGCAGCGTGCCTTTCAGGTTGGTGAAGTTGATGTTGGTATCAACAATCAGCCCTTCCATCTGGTGGAACATTGGGGTGTGCGTCTGATCGTAATCGTTACGATATACGCGGCCCGGGGCGATAATACGGATCGGCGGCTGTTTTTCTTTCATGGTGCGGATCTGCACGCCGGAAGTCTGCGTGCGCAGCAGACGCGTCGCGTCAAACCAGAAAG
The DNA here is from genome assembly GCF_030333005.1 of Citrobacter sp. Cpo030. Classification (NCBI taxonomy): domain Bacteria; kingdom Pseudomonadati; phylum Pseudomonadota; class Gammaproteobacteria; order Enterobacterales; family Enterobacteriaceae; genus Citrobacter; species Citrobacter sp. Cpo030. Next base: position 97,896 of record NZ_JAOWGT010000047.1, read on the forward strand.
TGTCGTGGTCAGCGCGCGCCGGATGATGGCCAGGAATATTCAGCGCATCGAAGTTATGATAATCATCTTCGATTTCCGGACCGGTCGCCACGGTAAAGCCCAGCTCACCGAAGAAACTTTCAATCCTGTCGATTGTACGCGTTACAGGATGCAGACCGCCGTTTTCGATACGACGCCCAGGAAGGGAGATATCGATCGTTTCTTCAGCCAGACGAGCATTCAGCGCAGCGCTTTCTAATTCGGCCTTACGTGCGTTCAGCGCTTGCTGTACCTGCTCTTTAGCTTCGTTAATCACCGCACCTGCTGCCGGGCGCTCTTCTGGCGGCAGTTCGCGCAGGGTTGTCATCTGAAGGGTCAAGTGCCCTTTCTTGCCCAAATATTCGACGCGGACATTGTCTAACGCGGCAACATCTGAAGCCTGGTTAATGGCGGCCGTTGCACTGGCAACCAGCTCTGCGAGATGTGACATGGTTTTCCTCGTTATGTTGCGATATTCACTAGTCGCTCGTATATACGCAAAATCATTCAAGTTGTATCAACGCGGCCAAAGAGCGAATGCAGCCAATACAGAGACAACTTGAAAGATGACGCGTATAAAAAAAGCCTCCACCAGGGAGGCTTTTAGGCGCTGTTTTCCGTTTCTTCATTCACGCGCAAGCCTCCTGAGTTCAGGTGCTAAAGTAAAAGAAGAAGCGGAAAATAGCAGCATTCATGCTTGCGTTACCTTGTGTGGTAAAAACCGGACAACCTTTATTGAAAAGGCTTACGGATAAATTGTCAACTAATTGATTGCACTACAAATAAAAGAGAGGGAGCCAGGCTCCCTCTTTTCACCGGCTTATGCCAGAGCTGCTTTCGCTTTTTCGACCAGAGCGGTGAACGCTACTTTGTCGAATACTGCGATGTCAGCCAGGATCTTACGGTCGATTTCAACAGAGGCTTTTTTCAGGCCGTTGATGAATTTGCTGTAAGAAATACCGTTCTGACGTGCTGCTGCGTTGATACGCGCAATCCACAGTTGACGGAACTGACGCTTTTTCTGACGACGGTCACGATAAGCGTACTGACCAGCTTTGATAACAGCCTGGAAGGCAACGCGGTATACGCGAGAACGCGCACCGTAGTAGCCTTTAGCTTGTTTCAAAATTTTCTTGTGACGTGCACGGGCAACTACACCACGTTTTACGCGAGCCATATGTGCTCTCCTGTATCTATATTCTTAGTAAAAAAATGAATTAAACGTTAACGGCTTATGCGTACGGCAGGCACGCGATAACCAGACCCAGATCGCCTTTAGACACGAGGCCTTTTGGACGCAGGTGACGTTTACGCTTAGTAGATTTTTTGGTCAGAATATGACGCAGGTTTGCGTGCTTACGCTTAAATCCACCACCACCGGTTTTTTTGAAACGCTTAGCAGCACCGCGTACGGTCTTAATTTTTGGCATTTTAATAACTTCCACTTCGCATTGTTAATAAACGAAACGTAGGCGAACAACGGCTGTGGAACCCGTAGGCTCCACAGACATTGCTACTTGAAGGCCTTACTGTTTCTTCTTAGGAGCGAGCACCATGATCATCTGGCGGCCTTCGATCTTCGTAGGGAAGGATTCGACTACTGCCAGTTCACTCAGATCGTCACGGACGCGGTTGAGCACTTCCATACCGATCTGTTGGTGGGCCATCTCACGACCGCGAAAACGCAGCGTGATCTTAGCCTTATCGCCATCTTCCAGAAAGCGTACCAGGCTGCGGAGTTTTACCTGGTAATCGCCATCGTCGGTGCCAGGACGGAATTTAATTTCCTTAACCTGGATAACTTTTTGCTTTTTCTTCTGTTCCTTAGAAGACTTACTCTTTTCATAAAGGAACTTGCCGTAGTCCATAATACGACAAACTGGCGGTTCGGCGTTAGGGCTGATTTCAACTAAATCTACTCCAGCTTCTTCAGCTTTTTCGATCGCTTCTCTCAGACTCACAATACCCAAAGCTTCGCCTTCCAGACCTGTTAAGCGAACTTCCAGGGCGCGAATCTCGCCATTGATACGATTCGGACGTGCCGTTTGAACTCGTTTTCCGCCTTTAATACCTTATTCCTCCAGTTGTTGAAGACTGCGGCTGCGAATCTCTTGTTGCAGCTTCTCAATCACTTCATTTACGTCCAGGCTGCCCAAGTCTTTGCCACGACGGGTGCGCACGGCAACTTTGCCTGCTTCTACCTCTTTGTCGCCACAGACCAACATGTAAGGGACACGACGTAAAGTGTGCTCGCGGATTTTAAAGCCAATCTTCTCATTTCTCAAGTCTGCTTTTACACGAATACCCGCATTTTGTAGTTTCTGCGTTAATTCGTTAACGTATTCAGACTGAGAATCGGTGATGTTCATGACCACAACCTGAACCGGCGCGAGCCAGGTCGGGAAGAAGCCAGCGAACTCTTCGGTCAGGATACCGATGAAACGTTCCATCGACCCAAGAATTGCACGGTGAATCATAACCGGAACCTGACGCTCGTTGTTTTCGCCAACGTAAGAGGCGCTTAAACGGGACGGCAGGGAGAAGTCCAGCTGTACAGTACCGCACTGCCATGCACGATCGAGGCAGTCATACAGGGTAAATTCAATTTTCGGACCGTAGAACGCGCCCTCACCCAGTTGGAACTCAAACGGGATGTTGTTTTCTTCCAGCGCAACGGCCAGGTCAGCTTCAGCACGGTCCCACATTTCATCGCTACCGATACGTTTTTCGGGGCGAGTGGACAGTTTGACGACGATTTTCTCGAAGCCAAAGGTGCTGTACATATCGTAGACCATACGAATGCACGCGTTAACTTCATCACGAATCTGCTCTTCAGTACAGAAGATATGTGCATCATCTTGAGTGAAGCCACGAACACGCATCAGGCCATGCAGCGCACCTGACGGTTCATTACGGTGGCAGCTACCAAACTCAGCCATACGCAGCGGCAGATCGCGATAGGATTTCAGACCCTGATTAAAGATCTGCACGTGGCCTGGGCAGTTCATTGGCTTAATGCAGTATTCACGGTTCTCAGAAGAGGTGGTGAACATTGCATCTTTGTAGTTGTCCCAGTGACCTGTTTTTTCCCACAGCACACGGTCCATCATGAACGGACCTTTCACTTCCTGATACTGGTATTCTTTCAGTTTTGAGCGAACGAATACTTCCAGTTCACGGAAGATAGTCCAGCCATCGTTGTGCCAGAACACCATACCCGGTGCTTCTTCCTGCATATGATACAGGTCAAGCTGTTTACCGATTTTACGGTGATCGCGTTTGGCTGCTTCTTCCAGACGTTGCAGGTAGGCATTCAGGGCTTTTTTATCTGCCCATGCAGTACCATAAATACGCTGCAGCATCTTGTTATTGCTGTCGCCACGCCAGTATGCCCCTGCGGTCTTCATCAGTTTGAAGTGATGGCAGAAACGCATGTTCGGCACGTGCGGGCCACGGCACATATCGACATATTCTTCATGATGGTACAAGCCGGGCTTGTCATCATGGGCAATGTTTTCATCAAGAATGGAGACTTTATAGGTCTCGCCACGCTTCACGAAGGTTTCACGCGCTTCGTACCAGCTGACTTTCTTCTTAATGACATCGTAGTTTTTCTCAGCGAGCTCGTGCATCCGCTTCTCGAGCGCGTCGACGTCTTCCTGGGTTAACGTACGGTCAAGATCGATATCGTAGTAAAAACCGTTATCAACAACCGGTCCGATCGCCATTTTGGTGTGCGGCCAGAGTTGTTTGATCGCGTGCCCTAACAGGTGCGCACAGGAGTGACGAATGATCTCCAGACCTTCTTCATCCTTCGCGGTGATGATGGAGAGCTTCGCATCATGCTCAATCAGATCGGAAGCATCTACCAGCTCACCGTCAACACGGCCAGCAATAGTGGCTTTCGCCAGACCTGGACCGATGTCCAGCGCAACATCCATGGGGCTTACAGCGTGGTCGTAATGGCGTTGGCTGCCATCAGGAAGAGTAATAACAGGCATGTTATATCCTTATTTGCAGTGGTGCCCCACACGTAAGAGCACATACAAAGATTCAATATTTAAAATTATCAAAAAGGTCTGGGCTGATTCCCGCTTCACTCTGCGAAATATGTCACTGGTCGCCTTAAAGACCACACTGGACCTACACCCGCTTTTTGATAACACCGTTTGACAGTGTACACGGCATTACGGGTCGATCAAAGCAACAATCAACGCGTACTCTATGATGTAAATCAATTCACTGACACCCAACCGTCTTTGTTACACTGACACAAAGTCATCTAACCTGAGCAGGAAAAAAACAATGCCCACAAATCGCTTTGCGAAGAAACACTGGAAGATGGTTGTGATTCTGCTCGTTATTTGTGCGGCTATGTTGATGCTGCGCTGGGCTGCGATGATCTGGGGCTAAATGATGCTCACCCGCTGTTCCGGTTTCGTTTATTTATCGATTAATCGAATTCGTCTGAAAATAGCGTGTTATGGCCAGGTAAAAAATAAAACGCAAATTAAATATTAAATAACCTTAACTTTAATAGATAAAAGCCGGGCCAATTATTTGACCCGGTTTGTCATTACATCCGGTAGCCGAGTGAAACAGTAGTACGACGATCGGTATGCTCCGGCGCTGTTGCCGGCGGTTCAGAGTTCCAGGTCACGTTGTAAGCCACCTTTAACCCAAAGTGTTCGTTGATGGCAACGTTCAGGGCAGTTTCAGAGTTGAGCGTGGTATCTTCAGCGCCGAATACCGACACACCCTGAGTAAACTTGGTGTTGTCCGTCATCTGCCATGCATAGGCCCCGGACGCATAGCCCAACGGCTGTGTTTCGGTGGTGCCATCCGTGTGCTCGTCATAGCGCACGCCAGGACCGAATTCGAAACGGAAGCTGTGCACAGGTCCGTTGAGGAACTGACGACCATAACCCGCGGTCAGCACGTCACGCTCGCGGTAGCCGTTGTAGCGGTCGGTCAACCAGCTTGCCTGTCCAAAGAGATAGTCATAGTCGGTCATGTTGTAACGACTACGGCCACCTACGGCATATTTCTCCGATGAACGCTCATCATTTGAGGAGGTATTGCTGGCATTTCCCCACAGAGACCATGCGGTCGTTTGGCCGTACCAGGTCATGGTGGTGTCTGCGGTTAAAGAAGAACTTTTTGTGTTGCCTGACTGGGCGAGATATCCCGCGTTCAGGTTACCTTCAAAGGGTTTTTTCGCGCTGGAAGGGTCATCCATGACAGTAAAAACGGAATCATCGGCGGCAGCATGCATTGACGCAAGCAGGCCTCCCGTCAGCAGTAATGCTGCGGGCACTGTCTTCAAAAGCTTCATTTATTAAGAGTCCGTACAACAAAAAAAGAGACCATTACGGTCTCGGAAACTTTCATATGGATCAATGACAAAAGACCCTTGAAAGGTAACAAATTATAAAAAGACTCGAATAACATAGCAATAAATTCTTATTTCATTTTTTGAATAAGAGCGTTCCTAAACCTTTATTTTATTTATATAACTTTATGACGATAATTTTAAATAAAGATATGAAAAATCATGTTGTTAATTACTTCACTTTCGGGAGGTTAAGTGCCAGACTGAGGACAGCCTAACAGGAGGTAAAGATGGTACGTATCTATACGTTAACACTTGCGCCCTCTCTCGATAGCGCAACAATCACCCCGCAAATTTACCCGGAAGGTAAGCTTCGTTGTACCTCGCCGGTTTTCGAACCCGGCGGCGGCGGCATCAACGTCGCTCGCGCAATTGCCCATCTTGGCGGAACCGCAACGGCGATTTTCCCCACAGGGGGAGCAACCGGAGAGCATCTTGTTGCATTGCTCGCCGACGAAAATGTTCCTGTATCCACCGTCGAAGCCAAAGACTGGACCCGACAAAATCTACATGTCCACGTTGAGTCCAGCGGCGAACAGTACCGTTTTGTCATGCCTGGCGCTGCGCTGGCCGATGACGAGTTCTACCAACTTCAGGATCAGGTGCTGGAAATTGAATCTGGCGCGCTGCTGGTCATCAGCGGTAGTTTGCCGCCCGGCGTACAGCTTGAGAAGTTGACCCGACTCATTACCACCGCACAAAAACAGGGGATCCGCTGTATTGTCGACAGTTCAGGCGAAGCACTGACGGCGGCGTTAGCCATCGGCAATATCGAACTGGTCAAACCCAACCTCAAAGAACTGAGTGCGCTGGTAAACCGCGAACTGACACAGCCCGATGATGTGCGCAAGGCCGCACAGGAAATCATACAGAGTGGGAAAGCGCACCGCGTTGTGGTCTCGCTTGGGCCGCAAGGGGCGCTGGGCGTAGATCGAGATACCTGCGTTCAGGTGGTTCCGCCACCGGTGAAAAGTCAAAGCACCGTAGGCGCGGGCGACAGTATGGTCGGGGCCATGACGCTTAAACTGGCTGAGAACGCACCTTTTGAGGATATTGTTCGTTACGGTGTCGCCGCAGGTAGCGCAGCAACGTTGAATCAAGGTACGCGCCTGTGCTCTTTGGACGACACACAAAAAATTTATTCGTATCTCACTCAGTAATGACACCGTCCCTCTTTTGAAGAGAAAGGGGGATTCTCGCGTAAAACTGTCAGCATGGGTGTTATGCGGCTATGATAAAAAATCACGTGATTACAAAGAAGTGAATCATGTGCAGTCAGACGTCTCCACAATGGTACGTGGTGAAGAAGAGCAACAAACATTAAGTGCCTTTCCAGCGATGACGCGTCCGTGGTGTGCGTCAGTTCGTGTTTTTTAACCGCATTCTTGCGCTAACCTTATGATCTGGCAGACAACATGGGGAGAGACATCATGTGGCAGGCTATCAGTCGTCTTTTGAGCGAGCAATTAGGTGAAGGCGAAATCGAACTGCGTAATGAACTGCCCGGCGGAGAGATTCACGCCGCATGGCATTTACGCTATGCGGGGCGAGATTTTTTCGTCAAATGCGATGAAAGAGAGCTGTTGACCGGCTTTACGGCAGAAGCCGATCAGCTGGAGCTACTTTCCCGCAGTCAAACTGTATCTGTACCGAAAGTCTGGGCAGTAGGCGCGGACAGAGATTACAGCTTTCTGGTGATGGATTTCCTCCCTCCCCGTCCGCTTGATGCGCATAACGCGTTTATCCTCGGTCAACAGCTTGCGCATTTGCACGAATGGAGCGACCAGCCTCAGTTTGGTCTCGACTTCGATAACGCGCTCTCTACCACGCCGCAGCCAAATACCTGGCAACGTCGCTGGTCAACCTTTTTCGCCGAGCAGCGTATAGGCTGGCAGCTGGAACTCGCCGCTGAAAAAGGCATAGCGTTTGGCAATATTGACGCTATCGTCGAACATGTCCAGCAACGTCTCTCTTCTCATCAGCCGCAGCCGTCTCTCCTGCACGGTGATTTGTGGTCCGGGAACTGCGCCCTCGGTCCTAACGGTCCGTACATCTTTGACCCTGCCTGCTACTGGGGGGACAGAGAGTGTGATCTGGCAATGCTGCCGTTACATACCGATCAGCCGCCGCAAATTTATGACGGTTACCAGTCTGTCTCGCCACTGCCGCTGGACTTTCTCGACAGGCAGCCAATCTACCAGCTCTATACGCTGCTGAATCGGGCAATTCTGTTCGGGGGACAGCATTTGGTTGTGGCGCAGAAAGCGCTGGATAGATTACTGGCGGCTTAACGACGTACCGCGTTGCTTATCAGGCCTGCCGTTTCGCAACGTGGCAGGCCCGATAGAGCGGCACTTACAAAAAGCCCAGCAATGAGAAGAAGAAGTAGCCGATCACGATAACGATCACCGGCAGAATATAAAGCGGGAAAATTTGTAAGAAGATCGTATGGTGCGGTACCACAATTCGCGATTCAAGTTGCTCGCGGGATAACCCTTCACTCCCCTTTGCCTGTTCCAGAATTAGCTGATCCTCAACGCCTTCGCGCAAGAAACGCGCCTGGCGGCTCATTCTGGCGCCTGAGTCCTGCAACGCCAGGCCGATAAAAATCAGGATGAATATCAGCCAAAAAACGAGATTCAGTCCACTTTGAAAATCAGGCGTTGGTGAGTTATACCAGAACACGTTAAGAAAAGGTGTGTTCACCCGCATCATGTCGATCATCACATGGGCAAAATCGAGCATGACCGCGTTAATCCCTTCCTGCTTTTCGCTGTGCGCGTACATAAACTTCAGTACTGAAACCAGCGTTGAAATCAGCGCGGGAATGAAAACCACCCATCCCACCAGCCTTTTCAAGATGGCAATGCGTCCAGCTTGTTGATACGTCATGAGTTCCCCTTGATTAAGACGTGTCATTTTGGCCTAAGTTTACCCGTTGATTACCGTTTTCGCCTGATCTTTAAAGGCGGTATACTGCTGAATTAGCCATAATGAACGCTCAGAGTCCGTCCAGGCTGGCTCTAATCCCTTTTATCACCGTAAAGGAGAGGTTGTAATGTCAACCCCGCGTCAAATTCTTGCTGCAATTTTCGATATGGATGGGTTACTGGTCGATTCTGAACCGCTTTGGGATCAGGCTGAACTGGATGTGATAGCAAGTTTAGGCGTTGATATCTCCCGCCGCCATGAACTTCCCGATACCCTTGGCTTACGCATCGACATGGTGGTTGATTTGTGGTTTGCGCAGCAACCCTGGAACGGCCCCTCACGTCAGGAAGTCACCGAGCGCATCATTACCCGGGCCATTGCGTTGGTTGAAGAGACAAAACCGCTGCTGCCAGGCGTTCGTGAAGCTGTGACACTGTGCAAATCTCAGGGAATCAAAGTAGGACTGGCATCCGCTTCTCCGCTGCATATGCTGGAAAAAGTGCTGACCATGTTTGATCTGCGCGATGACTTCGACGCACTGGCTTCTGCAGAAAAACTGCCTTACAGCAAACCGCACCCACAGGTTTACCTCGATTGTGCGGCAAAACTGGGCATTGACCCGTTAAACTGCGTAGCACTGGAAGACTCAGTGAACGGCATGATTGCCTCGAAAGCTGCTCGTATGCGTTCCATCGTCGTACCAGCGCATGAAAATCAGGACGATCCTCGCTTCGTGCTTGCCGACGTCAAACTAACCTCGCTCACCGAACTTACTGCCGCACATCTGCGCGGCTAATCCTGTAACGGGCAATGATCGTATTGCCCGCTTTTTCATTTTTCATCTTTGCATTTTTTAAAACGCCGTTTCATTTTAAATTGTATTTCTGTTTAACCTCTCCTATCCTTGCCCTATAGCGCAAGCGTTAATGACATAAATAGTTGAGGTAAACATGATTCAGGAAGCTTTTCGTCTCGAAGGTAAAGTCGCCATCGTCACTGGATGTGACACCGGCCTCGGGCAGGGTATGGCAGTGGCGCTGGCTGAAGCGGGCTGCGATGTAGTCGGCGTGAATCGTAAAATACCGCATGAAACCTCAGAGAAAATTAACGCCCTCGGTCGACGCTTTATGGCCATTCAGGCCGACCTCAGTCACCAAGATGCCCTCACCAGCATCGTGACAAAAACGGTGTCGGCGTTTGGCCGGGTCGATATTCTGGTCAACAATGCAGGAACTATACGCCGTCAGGATGCGCTGGACTTCAGTGAAAAAGATTGGGATGACGTGATGAATCTGAATCTCAAATCCGTTTTCTTTCTGTCGCAGGCTGTGGCGCGTCAGTTTCTGGTTCAGGGCAATGGCGGAAAAATCATTAACATTGCATCGATGCTCTCTTTTCAGGGCGGTATCCGTGTACCTTCCTATACCGCATCAAAAAGCGGTGTTCTGGGCATCACCCGCCTGCTCGCCAATGAATGGGCGGCCAAGGGAATTAATGTCAACGCCATCGCGCCCGGCTATATGGCGACCAACAACACCCAGCAACTGCGCGCGGACAGCGAGCGCAATCAGGAGATTATCGATCGTATTCCCGCAGGACGCTGGGGCACGCCAAATGACCTGAAAGGCCCGGTCGTTTTCCTTGCAAGTCCCGCCTCTGACTATATTCATGGCTATACGCTGGCCGTGGATGGCGGTTGGTTGGCACGCTAAACCCGCACTTGTGACAAAGGGTTACAACGTCACCTCTTCCGCCTACTGTATAAAACCCCTATACTGTATGAATCGACAGTTTATTGGGTTTTATCATGACGGCGGAAGGCCACCTCCTTTTTTCTATTGCCTGTGCGGTATTTGCCAAGAATGCCGAGCTAACGCCCGTTCTTGCGCAGGGTGACTGGTGGCATATTGTTCCTTCAGCCATTTTAACGTGCCTGCTGCCGGATATCGATCATCCCAAATCCCTGCTGGGGCAGCGTCTGAAATGGATATCAAAACCCATTGCCCGAGCATTTGGTCATCGCGGGTTTACGCATAGCCTGCTTGCAGTCTTTGCCCTGCTGGCCACGTTCTACCTGAAAGTCCCGGACACCTGGATAATACCGGCTGATGCCTTACAAGGTATGGTTCTCGGCTATCTCAGCCATATTCTGGCCGATATGCTGACCCCGGCGGGCGTTCCCCTGCTTTGGCCCTGCCGCTGGCGTTTTCGTCTGCCCATCCTCGTGCCGCAAAAAGGCAACCAGCTGGAGCGGTTTCTGTGCATGGCGCTGTTCGCGTGGGCAATCTGGATGCCGCAGACCGTACAAGAGAACAGCGCGGTACGCTGGTCTTCGCAGATGATTAATACGCTACAAATGCAGTTTAATCGCTTCATAACGCATCAGATTGACTAATAAATCAGCCAAAAAATCATTTTTGGCATAAACAATTCCATTTGAATATAAGAGGCAGGTCACAGTTCTGCTAATCTTGCGCCAACAGAATCACCTTTAAACGGTGATACGTATAATAAGATCAGGAGAACGGGGATGAACTTTCCATTAATCGCGAACATTATCGTGTTCGTAGTGCTGCTGTTCGTGCTGGCGCAAGCCCGTCACAAACAGTGGAGTCTGGCCAAAAAAGTACTGGTCGGTCTGGTCATGGGTGTTGTGTTCGGCCTTGCCCTGCACACCATTTATGGCTCCGACAGCCAGGTTCTTAAAGATTCCGTACAGTGGTTCAACATTGTCGGCAACGGTTATGTCCAACTGCTGCAGATGATTGTTATGCCGCTGGTATTTGCGTCTATTCTCAGCGCCGTTGCACGTCTGCACAACGCCTCTCAGTTAGGTAAAATCAGCTTCCTGACCATCGGAACGCTGCTGTTTACTACGCTGATTGCCGCGCTGGTAGGGGTTCTGGTGACCAACCTGTTCGGCCTGACCGCCGAAGGTCTGGTGCAAGGTGGTGCCGAAACCGCACGTCTGAATGCGATTGAAACCAACTATGTTGGTAAAGTGGCTGACCTGAGCGTTCCGCAACTGGTGCTGTCGTTTATTCCGAAAAACCCATTTGCCGATCTGACCGGCGCCAACCCGACGTCGATTATCAGCGTAGTTATCTTCGCAGCATTCCTGGGTGTAGCCGCACTGAAACTGTTGAAAGATGATGCACCAAAAGGCGAGCGCGTTCTGGTCGCTATCGATACCCTGCAAAGCTGGGTGATGAAACTGGTTCGTCTGGTGATGCAGTTGACGCCGTACGGTGTTCTGGCGCTGATGACCAAAGTGGTTGCAGGTTCCAACCTGCAGGACATCATCAAGCTGGGTAGCTTCGTCGTGGCTTCTTATCTCGGTCTGGGCATTATGTTCGTGGTTCACGGGATCCTGCTGGGTATTAACGGCGTTAGCCCGCTGAAATACTTCCGCAAGGTGTGGCCGGTGCTGACTTTCGCCTTCACCAGCCGTTCCAGCGCAGCCTCAATTCCGCTGAACGTTGAAGCGCAGACCCGTCGTCTGGGCGTACCTGAATCCATCGCCTCATTTGCCGCCTCGTTTGGCGCCACAATTGGTCAGAACGGTTGTGCGGGCCTGTACCCGGCAATGCTGGCAGTAATGGTTGCACCGACCGTCGGTATCAACCCACTGGACCCAATGTGGATTGCCACGCTGGTTGGTATCGTGACCGTGAGCTCCGCAGGGGTTGCCGGTGTGGGTGGCGGTGCAACATTTGCCGCGCTGATCGTCCTGCCCGCTATGGGTCTGCCGGTCACGCTGGTTGCGCTGCTGATCTCCGTTGAGCCGCTGATCGATATGGGTCGTACCGCGCTGAACGTAAGCGGTTCCATGACTGCCGGTACGCTGACCAGCCAATGGCTCAAGCAGACTGATAAAACGATTCTGGACAGCGACGATAACGCCGAACTGGCGCATCGCTAAGTCTGTCAGCTAAAAAAAAACAAAAAACCGCCGGAGTGTCATGCTCCGGCGGTTTTTTTATATCCATTAATCGCTTAGTTCATTTTCCTGGCGAACCTGATTAGCCCAGCGTTGCGCTGATTCCGGGACCGTAAATGCAGGCGAACGTTGAAACGCCTCCCCCATTAAGACAAAAGCGACATATTTTCCGCGCAGTATCCATACGTCACGAAACGCATCCATTTTAACCGCATGCTCTGGTGGCGCGGGCTCCACGCGGGGAACATAGCTGATAACCGGACGATTTTGTTGGCGAAGAGGTTTCATAATCAGTTGCTTCACTAAAGACAAATTCTAAAAATCAGAAAACCGCTATCTTAGCCGATTTTGCCGCCTTGCGTCCTGCCTTGCGTGCGCTGTTTGCCTGGTTCATCGCGCTTTACGTCATCGGCCTGTACCTGCGCCGCTGAGTGAGTGGTCTATAGTTAAAGCTTTTGACAACAACAACGACCCTTTCAGCAATGAAACCAGGAGACGAGTTTAATGTCACAGAATGATAAGCATCCACTCCATCACTCAGCGCCGGTTCATGATGCCAGCGAATCCCAGCCAGGACTTGACTCACTGGCACCCACAGACGGTTCACATCGGTCAACACCTGAACCCACACCGCCAGGTATGCAGCCCACTACGTCCGGCAGTTTAAAAGCGCCAGATATCAAAAGTGACAAACTCAATGCACTGGACAGTTTTCGTAAAGGAAGCGAAGATTTTGCTCTGACAACTAATCAGGGTGTGCGAATCGCAGACGATCAAAACTCTCTGCGCGCAGGTAATCGCGGGCCAACCCTGCTGGAAGACTTTATCCTGCGGGAAAAGATTACCCATTTTGATCATGAACGCATCCCGGAGCGGATTGTACATGCCCGAGGTTCTGCCGCTCATGGTTACTTTCAGTCCTATGCCAACCTGAGTGCGACGACGAAAGCGGACTTTCTAAGTGATGAAAATAAAATCACCCCGGTTTTCGTCCGATTCTCTACCGTTCAGGGCGGCGCAGGCTCTGCGGATACGGTCAGGGATATACGGGGATTTGCGACCAAGTTTTACACTGAAGAGGGCATTTTCGACCTGGTGGGAAACAATACTCCCATCTTCTTTATTCAGGATGCCCATAAATTCCCGGATTTCGTCCATGCGGTTAAACCGGAGCCGCATTGGGCTATCCCGCAGGGCCAAAGCGCCCATGACACCTTCTGGGATTATGTCTCATTACAGCCTGAAACGTTGCACAACGTCATATGGGCAATGTCCGATCGGGCTATTCCGCGCAGCTATCGCACGATGGAAGGCTTCGGTATTCACACATTTCGGTTGATTAATGCGCAAGGGAAAGCCACCTTTGTCCGTTTCCACTGGAAACCGCTGGCAGGCAAAGCCTCGCTGGTATGGGATGAAGCGCAAAAACTTACCGGTCGGGATCCTGACTTTCATCGCCGCGATCTGTGGGAAGCTATCGAAGCGGGCGATTATCCGGAATATGAACTGGGACTACAGCTGATTCCCGAAGAAGATGAATTTAAGTTCGATTTTGACCTGCTCGACCCGACCAAGCTGATCCCGGAAGAGCTGGTTCCGGTGCAACGCATCGGTAAAATGGTGCTGAACCGCAATCCTGATAATTTCTTCGCCGAAAATGAACAAGTCGCTTTTCATCCCGGACATATCGTCCCTGGCATTGATTTTACTAACGATCCCCTGCTGCAGGGTCGCTTGTTCTCCTATACCGATACCCAAATCAGTCGCCTGGGCGGGCCCAATTTCCATGAAATCCCGATTAATCGCCCGACCTGTCCGTACCATAATTTCCAGCGTGACGGCATGCATCGAATGGACATCGATACCAATCCAGCCAACTATGAACCGAATTCCATCAATGATAACTGGCCGCGTGAAACGCCGCCGGGGCCAAAACGCGGTGGATTTGAGTCGTATCAGGAACGGATTGAAGGAAACAAAATCCGCGAACGTAGCCCCTCTTTTGGCGAATACTATGCGCACCCTCGCCTGTTCTGGCTAAGTCAGACGCCAATTGAACAGCAGCATATTATCGGCGGATTCAGTTTCGAACTCAGTAAGGTTACGCGCCCCTATATTCGCGAAAGAGTGGTCGAACAGTTAGCTCATATTGATACTGCCCTCGCCGAGGCGGTTGCCGATAAACTCGGTTTTAAGCTAACCAAGGAACAGGCCAGCATTGCGCCACCGCCCAACGTCAACGGTTTGAAAAATGCACCGTCACTCAGTTTATATGCAGGTGCGCAAGGTGAGATTAAGGGCCGCGTGGTCGCCATCCTACTTAATGACCAGGTGAAATCGAGCGACCTGCTTGCCATCATGCAAGCCCTACAGGCCAAAGGCGTTCATGCCAAATTGCTCTATTCCCGAATGGGTAAGGTAGTTGCCGATGATGGATCTGCCCTGACGATCGCCGGTACTTTTGCGGGTTCGCCATCCCTGACGGTCGATGCGGTTATCGTTCCATGCGGTAATCTCGCGGACATCATTAAGAACGGTGATGCCCGATATTATTTACTCGAAGCGTATAAGCACTTAAAACCTATCGCCCTGGCCGGCGATGCTCGTCAGTTTAAAGCAACGTTGAATATCAAAAATGAAGGAGAAGAAGGTGTGGTGGAAGCGGACAGTGCAGACGCACAGTTTATGGATACCCTGTTGACGCTGATGACCGCACACCGCGTCTGGTCACGTGCCGGAAAAATAGAAACGATTCCCGCCTAAAAAAATGCGGCGCATTAAGCGCCGCAAACTCAGGAATTACACGTTCAGAAAACTGCCAAGACGATAACCGCGCTCCGCAATTGCATATTTCAGTGACGAAGACGTCAGCACGTCGAGCTCAGTTAAGCGGGGGTAACAGTAGGCACTTTGACGAATAATGTCATCGATAAAGGCCGGATGACACATCACTTCCAGCGAAGACTCTCCCCGGTCGACTGACGCATCCAGCGTCTGTAAAAACAGAGCCTCGGAAATCGCTTCGCCGTAAAACTCGCTGCTGAATCCCTGGGAGGTACGTAACGTTTCCGGAAAATCAGACGCCTGAAACACGGTCTGACGATCGATACGCAATGCAATCCCCTTCTGGGCAGCAAACCCGGCTACGATAGGGAAAATTTGCGGGAACATATGCACATGGTGATGGCTATCCAGATGCGTCGGCTCCCGCCCGAACAGGTCAATAAAACGCTGATACTGCGCGGCCAGTTCCTGAGAAATTTCATCCAGCGGCAAAGTATCCTCCTCTGCCATCTGCCAGATCCATTTCCCCAGTAATCCGTCACGGGTAAGGCCCGGCATTGCCGTCAACGGCCTACCCAGCGTCAGAACAAAATGCATTCCGACGGCGAGTGCAGGTATGTCGCGACTCAGCTGTACCGCATGGTCAATCGCCGCACCGTTAACCAATGCCGTTGTCGAGGTGACAACGCCATTACGACAGGCTTCAACAATGCCGTAGTTTTGTCCTTTACTCAGGCCAAAATCATCCGCATTCACAATCAGTACGCGTTCCATAGCCGACCTCAGTTAGTGTTGTTCGCTTTTGAGTTTCTCAATGCACCCGGCGAAGTTTGGCAACCATTTTTCATGCGCCAGGATTAGCTCACGCGCCAGAATCTCGGCATCGCTGTCAGAATGAACCAGCGGACTCAGGTTTAACGCCAGCAGCACATCATTCAGCTCGCCGCTCAATGCCGCATTGCTCGCCGCAACCTCAAAGCCTTTAATGGTGTAGATAAGGCCAAGCACTTTCTCGTCAAAATGGGTAATACGTGGGTGCGGCGTAGCACCGTTACGTCCCAGCGTGCAGGTCATCTCAACCGCCCAGTCCGCAGGAATGTTATCAACGTGTCCATGATGTGGAATGTTGACGTAGTGCTCGGTCTGTTTGTCGTTGTAGATGGCGTTGATCACTTCACAGGCCGCATCGGAGTAATACGCGCCACCGCGCTGCTCCAGCTCTTTCGGCTTAACGTTTAACTCAGGATTTTTGTAGAGGTCAAACAATTGTTTTTCTACTTTTTGTACTACCTGGGCACGTGCGCCGCCCTTATAGTACTCGCCCATTTCGATCGCCAGCATCTCTTTTGGCTTGAAGTAGTACAGCAAATACGAGCACGGCAGCAGCTTCAGCGAACGAATCAACCCTTCGCTGAACGGCAGGTCGAAAATGTTCTTCACGGTGGAAGCTTTCAGTTGTCCAGAAGCCACGCCGTCCAGCAGTTCATCAAAGCGCGATGTACCGTTCACCAGCACGTCTTTAATAAAGACCATGTGGTTCAGACCGAACAGATCGATGGATAAGTCATCACTCTCTTTCAGCGCCAACACATCGCTAATAAACATTTTCATGCCGACAGGAATATTACACACACCGATGAATTTCTTGAAATTCGTGTGACGATAGACCGCTTCAGTCACCATCCCTGCCGGGTTAGTAAAGTTAATCACCCAGGCATTCGGGCACAGTTCTTCCACATCTTTAATAATATCAAAGATAACCGGAATGGTACGCAGACCTTTGAACAGCCCACCCGCACCGTTGGTTTCCTGTCCCAGATAACCGTGGCTCAGCGGAATGCGTTCATCCTTTTCACGGGCTTTCAGTTGCCCGACGCGCAGTTGGGTGGTAACGAAATCAGCATCTTTCAGTGCTTCACGGCGGTCCAGCGTTTTAAACAACTTCATCGGTACGCCGGCTTTGTCGATCATGCGCTGGCAAAGGTCAAAAATAATGTCCAGCTTCTCTTTTCCACCGTCGACATCAACCAGCCACAACTCAGAAACCGGTAATTCATGATAACGCTTAATAAAGCCTTCAAGTAATTCAGGGGTGTAGCTGCTCCCGCCACCGATAGTGACGACTTTTAATTTCTGGCTCATACTTTCTCCCTTCAGTGTAAAAACACTGACGTGTATTATGCTCAACCCGTTTGTCAGGTATAGCGTGGCTGTCCCGACGCTATTTTGGGCAAGCTATAAAAAATGGGTTATTGGCAAATAATATCTACTGATTAAATTCAGTTAATTTCTTACGGTAGCTATTCGGTGTAAACGACGTCAGCTTTTTAAACGTTTTAATAAACAGGCTTGGACTACTGTAGCCAGACTCGTAAGCAATATCCGTTACAGAATAGTTCGTCATTTCCAGCTGTTTTTTAGCAAAGTTAATGCGGATTTCATTAATAATCTGCATCGGCGTTTTGCTGTAATAACGCTGGGTAGCGCGGGTCAGATACTCCTGGGATTTCGCGGACAGGTGTACCATATTTTCCAGCGCATTCTCGCTAAACTGCCGTTTGTCGTGCATGGTCTCGACGGTGGTTTTAAGCCACTGCGGAATATCATCCAGCACCTGCTCTTCGCGATGATGGCGTAACCGATTTATAATATAGAAGGTGACCACTTCTACAAATTCATCCAGCCCGCTCTCACGAAAGTTCAGTGATGCAATAACCGTTTCAATGTAGGTAAGAAACGAGTTATTTGCCCGGTAGACCTGCGATGCAACGAAACAAAATGGCAGCAGCGGGTGATAGTGCTGTTCAAAAAAACGTTTACTGATGCCGACGTTAAGGATCCTTGTCGCACCAAAATCATAAAAACTCTGGTGGTGCGATCCCAACGGGATAAAGACAAAGTCTCCACGTTCGAGCAGGACGCGTTTACCGTTGATTTCCTGATAATAGCGCCCGGTTAAAACCAGGGTAAATTCATAGTAGTCATGCTGATGCAGCCCGCTGATGCTCTCAGTTTTGTTATAGATGAACACATGGAAATTTTTGCCATTAAACAGCTGCTGTTCATAAACGGTTTTGATTTCCGGTGCGTTAATCTGTAGCTGCATTATGCACTCCTCGCTATTTCAGCTTTTCGTGAAGCTCAATCAGTTCAGTCACCAGCTCACGCGCCAGCATTGATGTCATCAGGTGGTCCTGTGCGTGGACCAGCACCAGGCTAACTTTCATTTTACCTTCGCCCTGATCGCCTTCAATCAATTTCGTTTGCACGAGGTGCGCTTCGTTCAGCGCCAGACGAGACTGGTCCATCATGGTCTTAGCTGACTCGAAATCACCCTGCTTGGCCATTTTGAGTGCGCCGTACGCCAGGCTACGCGCCTGACCGGAGTTGATGATGAGGCCCATCACCACTTCTTCAAGTTCTTCTGCTTCTGACTGCGTGTCGACGATGTTCTCGATATCCAACATACTTTTTTCCTCTGGTTCAGTCCGGCATGACCGTAAAGCCATGCCGGATTAAATTTAGAATTTTAATGCGTTAGCGATATCTTCTTCGCTTTCTTCTTGGTCAATAACGTTCTGCGCTTTGTTGGCTACCACCACGAACGGCAGGTAAACCAGCGTTGCGATACCGAGGTTGAACAACGCGACCAGCAGAGCAGCGACGCTACCGTTGGTGTTAAAGAACGCGCCCAAACCGGTTGGCATAGTCCACGGTGCAATATTGGTAATCGGTGGAATAATGCCTGAGTAGTAAGCTGCCAGCGTAATCGCCGCCAGAATCGGTTGCACCAGAATGAACGGGATAAACATCACCGGGTTCATGATGATCGGCAGACCGAACAGGATAGGTTCGTTAATCTGGAACAGACCTGATGGCAGTGCCAGCTTAGCAACCTGACGATAGTCAGGACGACGCGATGCCAGGAAGATAGCGATAATCAGACCCAGCGTTGCCCCACTACCCCCAAGGAAAATATAGGAGTCGAGCATCGGCTTCGCCCAGACGTGGAACGTCTTACCGGCTTCCAGCGCGGCATCTACGGAACCAAACTGTTGGTAGATAGAGATGTTTTCCAGCGCCCATGGCGTCATGATACCGCTGTCCAGCGCAGTCAGCGCCAGTGAACCGTGAATACCGAAGAACCACAGCAGCGGAACAAAAATCACGTAGGCCCAGCCCACCACGCTACCCAACGACGCCAGCGGAGTTGAAATGGAATCCATAATGATCTGGTGGAAGTTCGTACCCCAGGTGTTCAATGCCCAGGCGATGATCCCCATAATGGAGAGGATAAGGAAGCCAGGAATCAGCGCAGAGAAAGAGCGCGATACGGATGTCGGTACGCTATCAGGTAATTTAATGACCCAATTGCGACGA
The DNA here is from genome assembly GCF_030333005.1 of Citrobacter sp. Cpo030. Lineage (NCBI taxonomy): Bacteria > Pseudomonadati > Pseudomonadota > Gammaproteobacteria > Enterobacterales > Enterobacteriaceae > Citrobacter > Citrobacter sp. Cpo030. The sequence goes on from NZ_JAOWGT010000047.1 coordinate 117,341, forward strand.
ACCACAAAGGTGAACATTTCCGCGACCGCAAGGCCGATAATAATACCGGAAATAATATTGGCACCGCCGAGCCAGTTTGCGCCAACGGCATAGGCTTCACCCACGCTATAAGGCGTTACGGTCATAAACGCGGCGACGGATAACAACCCGGCTGCCAGTGAGTCGACTTTACGTTCTTCTGCCAGCGCCATGCCGATAAAGAACGGTGCCATCAATGACATGATACCCAACGTACCGTTATAGACGTTTCCACCAATGCCTTTCAAGCTATTCAAAGTTTCAATAGTTGAAGCATCAAGTCGAATGCCCATTGAATAAAAAAACGACCCCTCCCCAAAGCTCAGGAAAACGTTATTGATTAATACAAACATGGCCCCTGCGAGGGTTAACGGCATTAAACGAATAAAACCGTTCTTGATTGCATTAACGTGTGGCTGCTTTCCAATTTTTACAGCAAAAGGAAGGAGTACCTTTTCAAGTGAAGCAATAGCGTTACTCATAGAAAAATACCCTTAAATACCGCAATTAATAATTGCGGTGAATGTTAATGAAATAACTCTTTGACGGGAAAAATTAAAATAAAATAATTAATTTGCTGCGGCTTTTTTAATTGCTGCAACAGCAGCCTTAAGCACGCCTAAACCATCGACTTTGCCATACAGCAGCGAGTCAATCACTTCCACAGGCTTGTTGGGTAACAAACGCTGAATTTCGGGCAACATATAAGCAATTTGTGGACCTAATAACACGACATCGGCGACAGGACCTTTTTCTCCGGCCAGCGTTTCAGGAAATGCTTCAATAATAACCGGTACTTCGTATTTTTCGGCCTGAGCACGCATCTTCGAAACCAACAATGAAGTCGACATGCCCGCAGAACAAAACAGATAAATGTGTTTCTTTTCCATTAAAACGATCCTCATGTGCGATTATCTGTCAACCAGACACTCCGCAAGCCATAACCTGCATCCATGCTCTGGGTAACTTGCGTCAGCTAAATTACTTTTTTAGGTGGCTGAAATGAGTATACGGGATTGCACCGGTGGATGGTATTTCCTTGACCAACTAAATTGTCTCTCCTTGACCTGTCGTTATGACCCCCCTCACATTTCGGGTAAATAATTCGCGGCAATAAATAAGATCGTTCGGCACAAAAAAACCGGCACAATGGCCGGTTCTTCTGAATGCTCAGGCAATAAGCAGTTGTTACTTCTTCGCCGCCTGCGGGTCAGTGTCGTACTCTGCGCAGGTCTGGTAACCGGAGTTAATCACATGTCCGGTGTCGTCTAAAGCAACAAAATAGGTTTCAGCTTTACCATCTCGTTGACCCAGGATGTAGGTCTGGCATGTCCCTCGCGCATGAATCATGCTGACTTCAGAAGAAGGTTTACCGGCAATCTGCGCCACCTGCGCCCGGCTCATCCCTTTCTTCACATCTTTCACCACGGGCTGAACAAATTGGTCTTTAGTACGATCGTAGGCCGTACACCCTGCCAGCATAGTCAAAACAGCCGCTGCACTCAGAATTCCTGTTAGGTTCTTGTTCATATTCCGTCCTCTTGTATTTCAGCGTGTTATATAAGCCTGGAGCACAACAACACATTTTTCAAGCAATCAGATGATACTTAGGCCGTTTCGGAAAATTCTATTAAAACAAAATAATGTTAGATCAGGCCTGCATCCCTTGTCGTTTGGATCCCAACGCGTTAGCTTTAACACATCATTTTTTTGATCATTTCATTTTTCGGAGGGGGTTAAATGACTCTGCAGCAAGAGATAATCCAGGCGCTTGGCGCAAAACCGCAAATTAATGCAGAAGAGGAAATTCGCCGCAGCGTGGATTTCTTGAAATCCTACCTGCAAACGTACCCTTTTCTGAAATCACTGGTATTAGGGATAAGCGGCGGACAGGACTCAACGCTCGCGGGAAAACTTTGCCAGATGGCTATTTCCGAGCTTCGCGAAGAAACGGGGAATGACGCGTTGCAGTTTATTGCCGTACGTCTGCCGTATGGCGTTCAGGCTGATGAACAGGACTGTCAGGATGCCATCGCCTTTATCCAACCTGACCGCGTGCTCACAGTAAATATTAAGGGTGCGGTACTGGCCAGTGAACAGGCCCTGCGTGAAGCGGGTATTGAACTGAGCGATTTTGTCCGTGGCAATGAAAAAGCCCGTGAACGTATGAAGGCCCAGTACAGTATCGCCGGAATGACCAGCGGTGTTGTCGTGGGTACCGATCATGCAGCAGAAGCCATCACCGGATTTTTCACCAAATACGGCGATGGCGGTACTGACATTAACCCTATTTTCCGCCTGAACAAGCGTCAGGGTAAGCAGCTGCTTGCCGCACTGGGTTGCCCGGAACATTTATATAAGAAAGCGCCAACCGCCGACCTCGAAGACGATCGCCCTTCTCTGCCGGATGAAGCCGCATTAGGCGTCACCTATGACAACATCGACGATTACCTGGAAGGAAAAACGCTGGCTGCCGACGTCGCGAAAAAAATTGAAGGCTGGTATCTGAAGACCGAGCACAAACGTCGCACACCGATTACGGTGTTTGATGACTTCTGGAAAAAAGCGTAATTCTTTTAGTCGCATATTGCCGGATAGCACTGGGATCACCGCTGTCCGGCCCCTCCTCCTGGCCTGATGCCGCTTTTTTAATCGGTTTCAAACTGCTATACTGGATGAATAACCAGCATCCGGAGTGAGAAGTGGTACGGCGTCAATCAGCCCCACGCCTGACATTTGAGGCAGCGGCAATCTATGAATATCCTGAACACCTGCGTCCATTTTTGAGTGCGCTTCCCACCGCACCAGGCGTCTATCTGTTTCACAGTGAAAGCGACACTATGCCGCTCTATATTGGTAAAAGCGTCAATATTCGCAGCCGCGTGCTGGCACACCTGCGTACCGCGGACGAAGCGGCAATGCTGCGTCAGGCCAAACGCATTAGCTGGATTTGTACGGCGGGAGAAATTGGTGCCCTGCTGCTGGAAGCGCGGTTGATCAAAGAACAACAGCCGTTGTTTAACAAACGACTGCGGCGCAATCGTCAGCTTTGCGCCTTGCAGCTTACCGACCGAACTGTTCAGGTTGTCTACGCACGAGATATTGATTTCTCCAATGCACCCAATCTGTTTGGCCTGTTTGCCAATCGTCGCGCAGCGCTACAAGCGTTGCAAAACCTCGCGGATGAACAACAGCTGTGCTACGGCCTGTTGGGGCTGGAACCCCTGAGTCGCGGGCGCGCCTGTTTTCGCTCCGCGCTCAAACGCTGCGCCGGAGCGTGCTGCGGGAAAGAGAGTCATGAAGCGCATCATTTGCGTCTGTTAGCGGCGCTGGAAAGAGTGAGAGTGATTTGCTGGCCATGGAGCAATGCCATTGCACTGCAGGAAACCGGCGCTGAAATGACACAGTACCATATCATCAACAACTGGCTGTGGCTGGGAGCCGTTTCAACGCTGGATGAAGCGGCTACCCTGGCGCGTATGCCGGCTGGCTTTGACCATGATGGCTACAAAATTCTCTGCCGGCCTGTTCTGTCTGGTCAATATGACATTATTGAACTGCGCCCGGAGAATGCCCCGGCATCCAGTTAATCTCGCTGAACAGCAGCTTCCCCTCGCGCTCCAGCAGTCGTAATGTGTGTTTACCATCGTGCCAGCTTGCCCCCTGGTCGGCCGTCAGCAGTTTATCGCCCAGTTGCCATGCACCACTGATAACAAACACCACGCCGCCGCGTGAACCAAAGGTCGTAAAGGTGCGATCGGCCACTCTGACTTTTGCCTGGCAAACATCTCGTCGGGTCATGATATTAAAATCCATCGACATCTGCCCTTCCGTCAGCTTTGCTTTTACCACCTTGTCGCCGGCAAAGGTAAAAGGTTGATGCTGTTTCAGGGTATGCGTAAAGATGTTCGTTTCTTCCAGGGTCACTTCTCCACCTTCCAGCAGAGTAATCACACGTTCTACGCCGGGAAAAAGAGAAAACTCACCGTTTGCTGCAATGGAGGCGATACTCGCCCGCCAGTGAAAATCTCGTGTTGCTGGCGGAAAACAGCAAATCTCACGCGTTTCTCCCGCACCATTCCGCCAGAGGTTAACCGGCATTTTGCGGATATCAAAGTATTCCATCATCCCTCCAGAAAGGAGCAGCATGGCAGCCTGCCGTAAACAGACAGCCATAAATCATCATTGTTTTGTTCACCCTGCAGATTATTGTTATCGGCAGCAGAGTTGATTTGCCTTAGCGATGAACCCGGCATTTTGCAAAAAAGAATAACGCGCTGATCCAGGTAGAATTTTCGCGGGCTTCAGGAGAATAGCGTGTCGTGCGTCCGGTGCAATAGGCAGAAATGAAAAAACCGCCGATCCTGCCCACATCGTTATACGTGTTGTGGACAAGAGCGGCGGTCTTGAGTTTGGTTTCACACTGTGCGGCAATCAGCGCGACACCGTGTGAATGATTTAGTGTAGACGCTGATCGATTACTCGGCAGCTTCCGGCATTTTACCTTTCTGCGCTGCACGTTCTGTCAGACGCTTCTCAAAATTGGCATTAAACTGCTTTTTCTGTTCCGGGGTCAGAATGTTGTAAATTTTGTTCTGAGTTTCCATATGCGCCAGCATGTTGGCTTTGCGCTGTTCTTCCATCTTCGCAATCTGCGCTTCGGCTTTCGCTTTATCGAAGCTATCGCTGGCGATGATGTCGTGCATTGCACGGCGTTCTTCCAGCGGCGGACGTTTCATCTGATCGCGCTGGCCTTTCATGATTTCGCGGATCTGCTGTTTCTGTGCGTCAGTCAGGTTCAGGTCTTTAAACATCATGTCGTGATGCGGGGCAAATTTGCCGTTGTGATGCATCATCGGTTTAGCATCCGCTGGTGCAGCTGTTGTAGTGTCAGCAGCATGAGCCAGGTTCGCAGCACCCAGCGCCAGAGTAGAGGCAACAAACAGAGCAGTCAGTTTACGCATAATTTCTATCCTTTCTTTCAGTTATTTTTACGACACTCATGCGACTCTTATGCAATGTGATGTCGTGTTGACGAGATTAACTTTACCGGCTTAAGCGTCAATTAATCAGAGCAACGGTAAAACAGTGAAAGTGTAAAAAACAAACTTTCATCAATTATGAAGAAAAAAAGAATAAATTGCGGAGAGTTGCAATAAAAAATTACAACAGGATGATTTTGAACGGATTATGAAGAACTATACCTGAACCCTGTTTATTAAGAAAGCAATTCACCAGGAATAATCCGTAATAAATAAAAACAGCACGCAAAAATAAGCCCTAAAGGATAATCCTGCAGGGCGAATATATTGATCACAACTTTTCGAGCATCAATCCGGCACGTAAACCACAGGCCACGTTAGGGTTGGGAAAGAGAACGTATTCAACATCATGGGTGACGATAAAACGTTCATCTCCGTCCTGCGCCAGCAAGGTGCCTTCTTTAAAGGGGGTAAAGTTTAGCGTCTGGTTATCCATGTGGAGAATGAAATCATCGCTACGACGCGTGATTTGCGACACCACGCGATAACGCAGCGGGGATATTTCTCTCGTCGACACCCGTTCACCCCGCAGCAGTTTCTCCAGTGCGTCTGCCGTTTGTGCAAACTGGGTGAGATCGTTTTGTCCAAACGGCAGCGCTTTACCCAGTTCCAACGTACAGGCCAACGCACCAAAATGTTCCCCGCTAAAATGGGTGAACGTGCCGCCAGGCGTCTGGTGGAAAACCAGCGCTTCCAGTCCCGCGTCTCCCAGCCATTCAAGGAAATCCTCGTCCCAGGCAACGTTGCGTTGTGGCAATACGCCAAAGCGCAGATGCTGTGAACCGCGAATCGCGGTGTGCAGATCCAGATGCCAGCGCACAGGCTCCTTTGCGCGCGAATAAAAATCTTCCAGACACAGCTCAAGCCCATGGGCTCGGTGCGTTTCTTCACTTGCGGTAAAAATCTGCCACCGACCGCCAAACATACGATTCAGGTCGCTATGACAATATCGTTTTCCCGCAGCCAGCGCCTGCGGGTTTCCCAGAATCACCAGCAGCCGCCATGTCAGTGTCAGCTCGCCGCTAAACAGCCTGGAAAGCAATGAATCGAGTATCTCTACCGGCGCGGTTTCATTGCCATGGATCCCCGCAGACAGCACCAGAGAATGTTCAACGGGTGCAAGCGGCGTCAGTTCCAGAATTCCGTGACCGATCCACTGCCAGTCAAAACCATGAGTGGTTCCTTGCGTTTTCTCTGGAGTGGCGCCTGCGAGCGTGATCGCCAGAAAGTTATCCATGGCGCATCCCCTCCTGCTGGAAAGGATACACTGAGCCGAGGTTGAGCAATTGCGTCAGCGTATCCAGCGCTTCACGCCCCTCGCGCAACAGCTGTGGGTCGGCAAGGTCGGCAGCGGTAAGACGATCGCGATAGTAACGGTCAACCCAGTTATTCAACGTGTTAAACAGCGTGTCGTTCATGATAACCGCCGGATTCACCGCCTGCTGTTCCTGCGGAGTGAGCACCACTCTCAGGCGCAAGCATGCCGGACCACCGCCGTTGGACATACTTTCACGCAGATCGAATACCCGCAGGTCATCGATCGGATTGTCTTCCTCGAGAAGCCGGTTCAAATACCGCCACACGCCAGCATGCTCCCGACACTCCTGCGGCAGGACCAGCATCATCGAACCGTCACTACGACTCAGCAACTGACTGTTAAACAGATAAGTGGTCACGGCATCCTGCACCGACACTTCCGCTGTCGGGACTTCCAGCGGGGTAAAACCTGCCACCTGGCTGCGCAACTGCTCTAACAATGCCTGCTGTCTGACAAACGCCTGCTGATGACAAAACAGCACCTGGCGATTCGACACCGCAATCACATCGTTATGGAACACGCCAAGATCGATAACGTCCGGGTTTTGCTGAGCAAAAATGCGCTGATGTGGGTTGACCTGATTCAGTCGCGCGACCGCCTCGCTGGCCTCACGGGATTGCCTTGCCGGATAGCGCTTCGGTTGGGATGCATTGCCTTCTTCACGACCGTAAACAAACAGCTGTACGCCGGGGTCACCGTAATCTCCACCCAGGCGGTTATGGTTTGCCGCCCCTTCATCGCCAAATAGCGCAACCTGGGGTAACGCACCGTGGACCGCAAAGCTATTCTCATCACGGAAAATCGCCCGTAACAATGCTTCGGTAGTAGGCGCTTCCAGTGAACGGTGGAACTTATTATTCAGATTCGCCACCGTCAGATGCACTTTCCCGTCCAGCGAGTCTGCCGAAGGGCAAACCGTCGCCGCATTCGCTACCCACATAGGCGATGCGGAGCTGGCACTGGAGAGCCAGTGAGGCGCCTGACGCGCCACTTTATCCAGCACCTGTTCGTCACTGCCGCTAAAACCCAACTGACGCAGAACCGGAATATAAGGCCGCTCGTGGGGCGGGATCACCGCCTGAGGAAATCCTGCATCCGCCAGTGCTTTCATCTTTAGCAGACCTTGCTTTGCCGCCAGACGCGGGTTCGACACCTGAAAACGATGTTTGGTTGAGGCCTCATTACCAAATGACAATCCAGCATAGTGGTGAGTTAGCCCCACCAGACCATCAAAATTTACCTCACGGGCTTTCATAGCTTATCCTCGCGAGAAAAATCCAGTCCGGGGCTAAGCGCCGTTGGCAGCGTTAAGGCCGGGGATTCCAGACTTGCCATCGGCCAGGCGCAATAATCTGCGGCATACCACGCGCTGGCGCGATGGTTCCCGGAAGCGCCTACACCGCCAAACGGTGCGGTACTCGCAGCGCCGGTTAACGGCTTATTCCAGTTGACGATCCCTGCCCGCGCCTCCAACAGTAGCTGTTCGAACTGGCCGCGATCGGGCGAAACTAACCCACACGACAATCCAAAGCGAGTGTTGTTCGCCATACGAATCGCATCATCAAAGCTGTCATAACGCCAGACGCCGAGCAGCGGACCGAAAACCTCTTCATCAGGTACGTTCCCCGCCCCGGTCAGTTCGATGATTCCAGGGGTCAGCAGTGACGTTCCGGCATTTACCAGACGTGGCGCTAACAGCGTACGGCCGCCCAACGACGCCAGACGCTGCCAGGCATCATAGACGTGTTGCGCTGCTTGTTCGGAAATTAGTCCACCCATAAATGGCTGCGGTTGTGCATCCCAGTTGCCGGGCATTAAACGCTGACTAACCTCCACCAGACGCGTCAGGAACGCATCACCCTGCGCGCCTTTTTTTACGAGCAGGCGGCGGGCACAGGTACAGCGCTGTCCGGCGGTGACAAATGCGGACTGAATGGTCAGATGCACTGCGGCATCAATATCTTCCGGATTCTCAATAATCAGCGGGTTGTTGCCCCCCATCTCCAGGGCAAGGATTTTTTCCGGCTGGCCGGATAACTGCTTATGCAGCTGATAACCGGTATTCGCACTGCCGGTAAACAGCAGGCCATCGAGGTCTTCCAGCGCACTCAGCGCCTGCCCCGTTTCACGTCCGCCCTGCACCAGATTCAGCACGCCCGGCGGCAACCCCGCCTGCTCCCACAGTTTTGTAACTGCTTCACCGGTCCACGGCGTCAACTCGCTGGGTTTGAAAATCAACGTATTGCCTGCCAGCAATGCCGGAACAATATGACCATTGGGTAAATGACCGGGGAAGTTATACGGACCAAAAACCGCCAGCACGCCGTGTGGGCGATGGCGCAACGTTGCCGCGCCATCCGGTAGTTCACTATGCTGCTCACCGGTACGGGCATGGTAAGCTTTGACGGAGATGGCGATTTTATTGATCATCGCCGTCAGTTCAGTCGCGGCTTCCCAATGAGGTTTTCCGGTTTCCTTGGCGATAATCTGAGTTAGCTCGGCTTTATTGCTTTCCAGCAATAAAGCAAACTTTTCAACAATAGTCTGGCGTGCGCTGAAAGGCTGTTTAGCCCAACCGGCAAAGGCTGCGCGTGCGGCCTGGCACGCTTGCGTCACCTGCGTTGCATCTGCATCATTACCGTGCCACAGCACATCACCGCTTACCGGGTTGGTTTTCACCCGACGCTCGCCCAGCCCCGTCACCCAGTCACCGTTTATCCATAGTGTCATGCTGTTTTCTCCTCTGCACAAAGACGTACAAAACGTACATGGTCGCCAGCGTGGCATTTCAGTGCGTCCAGTTGCGCCGCCGTCAGCACCAGACGTTGGGTATCCGGGTCTGCGCGAACCAGCATGACGCGGAAGTTTTGATAGTTTTCATTGGCAACCAGACAGGCCGGATATTCGCCGGTTGCTGGCTGACCTTCGGCCACTTCCACCAGCCTGCTTTTACGAATAGCCCGAACCCGGTCAATATCGCATTCCAGCGTTGGCCCGCCGTCGAAAATATCGACATAGTTGCGGTAGCGAAATCCTTCTTTCTCCAGCACCGCCCGCGCCGGGGCAGTTTGCGGATGCACCTGACCAATCACGCCTTGCGCTTCATCAGACAGAAAATGGGTATAAATAGGATGCTTGGGCATCAGTTCAGCAATAAAGGCTTTTTGCCCGGTTCCGCAGAGAAAATCCGCCCGGCTAAACTCCATTGAGAAAAAGCGTTTACCGAGGCTTTGCCAGAACGGCGAGTAACCGTGCTCATCAATCACGCCGCGCATTTCGGCCACGACTTTCTCATTAAATCGGTCGCGAAAGGCCGCCATAAACATAAAGCGCGATTTTGACAGCAAATAGCCGTTGCCTTCTTTTCGCCAGTCCGGATCGAGAAACAGAGTACAAAGCTCGCTGCTACCTGTGTGATCGTTACTCAGAAACAACGTCGGCAGCGCGTTATAGACATTCAGCTCTTTCGAGGCGTGGACAAGGGTACCAACCCGGTAGTTGTACCAGGGATCGTTAAGCCCTACCGCCACCTCAATGGCGCAAATCCCGGCCACGGTTCCGCTGGTACTGTCTTCAAGCACAAACACATATCCCTGCTCACTTTTTGGCAACTCACCGCGCCAGGTTTGGAGTGAACGTTCGATACGCGCCATCAGCGTAGCTTCATTCGCCGGTAGCGAGGTCAACCCGCCGCCGGTCTTACTGGCAAGCTGCATCAACGCGGTGATATCCGCGCGTTCAATGGGACGAATCACCATCATGATGAACCCCCTGCTTTAATGCGTTCGCAGGCCAGCGCAAAGCGATCCAGTCCGGTGGCGACTTCTTCTTCGCTGACGTTGAGCGCTGGCGCAAAACGCACCACGTTAGCGCCAGCGATCAGTACCATCACCCCGGCAACAGCCGCTTCTTGCGAGATGAGTTTCGCTTTCCCGGCAAATTCCGCGTTCAGCACGCAGCCGATCAGCAGTCCGAGTCCACGAATTTCACTAAACAGTCCAAAACGTTCGTTAATGGCGTTTATACGCTCCACAAACCAGTCGTGGCGCTGTTTTACTCCGTTGAGCACTTCTGGTGTATTCACAATTTCCAGCAATTTACCTGCCACCGCCGTCGCCAGCGGGTTTCCGCCGTACGTTGTACCATGTGTACCAACCGTCATCACACTGGCGCAACGCTCTGTCGCCAGCAGTGCGCCGATGGGGAAACCACCGCCCAGCGCTTTTGCTGTCGTCAGCAGATCCGGCGTCACGCCGTAGTGCATATAGGCATACAGCTCCCCGGTACGGCCAACGCCGGTCTGAACTTCATCAAAAATCAGCAGCGCATTATGGCGATCGCATAACTCACGTAGCCCCTGCAAAAAGGCTTTTGTTGCCGGTACCACACCGCCTTCACCCTGCACAGGCTCCACGATAACCGCACAAGTAGTGTCATCAATCAGTTGGCTGGCAGAATCGAGATCGTTGTATACGGCATGACGGATATCCGGCGGCAGCGGCGCGAAATCCTGTGAGTAGGCAGGTTGTCCTCCGGCGCTGACGGTAAACAGCGTGCGGCCATGGAAAGCATTTTTAAACGCTACAATCCCGCTCTTCTGGCTGCCAAAACGATCGTGGGCATATTTACGCGCCAGTTTTAGTGCCGCTTCGTTGGCTTCTGCGCCGGAGTTACAGAAGAAAATGCGCTCGGCGAAGGTGGCGTCAATCAGCTTTTTCGCCAGACGCAGTACCGGCTCGTTGGTGTAGCCATTTCCCGTATGCCAGAATTTGCTCGCCTGGTCGTTTAATGCCTCGCGCAATGCCGGGTGGGCGTGACCCAGCGCGTTAACCGCAATGCCTCCCGCGAAATCGATATACTCTTTACCCTGTTGATCCCACAGACGTGAACCTTCACCCCGCACCGGAATAAAAGGGGCCGGAGCATATACGGGCATCATCCATTCATCAAAATTTTCACGCGTAATTGACAGAGACATAGCGACCTCAACGGTAAATAAAAGGTTATTTATATGTTAATAAATATAGTGTTTGCGGTGTAAATGTAGATTGCAGGGTTCGTGCCAGCCAGCGAAAAAAGTGCATAAACGGAGGTCGATGACGGAATATCAACAGGTTACAACGTGGCGATATTCACTGTATGTGCATATAAAGTGAATATGTTTGCGCATCAGGCGACTAAACAGAGGAAAAAACGCAGTTTTATTCAGTCGCCAAATATAATTCTGGAATTGTGATCGTATACGAAATTTTCGGAAATTATTGCTCCATTCCGACGCGCTTCGCGCCAAAACGGTGCAGTTTTTGCTCCATCGTTAACACCATTAGCAATCATTGTTGGAATCAGGTGACAAGAAGCAGTCAGCCTGCAGAAATTCTGCTACCATCCTTGCACTATTCATCTTGCAAAGTGGCAGCGACTATGAAATTTGTCTCTTTTAATATCAACGGCCTGCGTGCCCGTCCCCATCAACTGGCAGCCATTGTCGAAAAACACCAACCGGATGTTATTGGCTTACAGGAGACAAAAGTCCACGACGATATGTTCCCTCTCGAAGAGGTAGCAAAGCTCGGTTACAACGTCTTTTATCACGGCCAGAAAGGTCATTACGGCGTGGCGCTGTTAACGAAAGAAACGCCAATTGCGGTACGTCGTGGCTTCCCGGGCGATGACGAAGAAGCGCAGCGTCGTATCATCATGGCAGAAATTCCGTCCCCTCTGGGCAGCATCACGGTGATCAACGGCTATTTCCCGCAGGGCGAAAGCCGTGACCATGAAACCAAATTCCCGGCCAAAGCCGCGTTTTATCAGAACCTGCAAAACTATCTGGAGACTGAACTGAAGCGCGACAATCCGGTATTGATCATGGGCGATATGAATATTAGCCCAACCGATCTCGATATCGGCATTGGCGAAGAAAACCGTAAACGCTGGCTGCGTACCGGTAAATGTTCCTTCCTGCCGGAGGAGCGTGAGTGGATGGAACGCCTGCTGGGCTGGGGTCTGGTGGATACTTACCGTCACGCAAATCCTGAAAAGAATGACCAGTTCTCGTGGTTCGACTATCGCTCAAAAGGCTTTGACGATAACCGTGGCCTGCGTATCGATCTGCTGCTGGCGAGCAACCCATTGGCGGAACGCTGCGAAGAAACCGGCATCGACTATGAAATTCGCAGCATGGAAAAACCGTCCGACCATGCGCCTGTATGGGCTAAATTCCGCGTCTGACCTTCTGCGTCTTTTTACTCTCCAGGCCCGGTCTGGAGAGTCTGTTTATTCTGTGCAAAATCAATAAAGTGACGGTAATACATTGTTACGGCCGGGAATTTATTATATCTTCGCGCGCGCTTTTCGCTGATGAAAATGCTCCATTGCACTCGGTTTTACAGGAGAACCCCCATGAAAAAGAAGTTCGCATAAAGCAGAATACCGGCTGCTGATTGTCGCGGTCCTGTTCTGCGTTCTGGCGGGAGTTTTCCATCATTATGGTCTGACCGACCTGATAACCAATTTCCATCATTTACAAGACGTCATCCGCCAAAGCGGTATGTTCGGCTATACGCTTTATATCCTGCTTTTTATTGTTGCTGCGCTGTGTCTGATTCCAGGCAGCATCCTGGTGATCGTCGGCGGTGTGCTGTTTGGCCCCGTGGCTGGGACGCTTATCTCGTTAGTGGCTGCAACCGTGGCCTCAGCGCTGTCGTTTTTGCTGGCTCGCTGGCTTGGACGGGATCTACTACTGAAATACGTTGGGCACACGGCGACGTTTCAGGCTATCGAAAAAGGCATTGCCCATAGCGGAGTAGACTTTCTGATCCTGACCCGGCTCGTGCCGCTGTTCCCCTATAATATTCAAAATTACGCCTATGGGCTGACGACCATTCCGTTCTGGTCATTTACCGTAATATCGGCACTTACCACCTTACCCGGCATCTTTATCTATACGCTGATGTCGCATGAACTCGCCAGCGAAGGCATTACCCTGGTATTCATCGGTAAGCTCAGCGTGGCAGGGCTGGCGTTATTCGCCCTCGTTCAGGCAGCCAAAGCCTGGGCCCGATATAAGCATATCGATCCGTCAGCCAACCATGAGTGTACAGGTAAATGATAAAACGGAATAAAGCGCGGCTGGCTCGCTATTACCGGGTGGGTTTGATTGCTCTGCTACTGCTCGGGCTAATGGCATGGGCATGGATACCTGGCGTGAGTGATTTTCTCCACGGCAGCCTGGCAGCATTTACCACACTCGATCAGCATGCTCTGGAAAACTTTATTCGTTCTTATGGAACCCAGGCGGCGGTGGTGTCGTTCTTCCTGATGATCTTACAGGCCATCGTTGCACCGCTTCCTGCGTTTGTGATCACGTTTGCCAATGCCTCGCTGTTTGGCGCATTTTGGGGCGGCGTACTATCCTGGAGCAGCGCAATGGCAGGTGCGGCGCTGTGCTTTTTTATTGCCCGCATTTTAGGTCGCGGTGCGGTAGAAAAGCTGACCGGAAAAACGGTGCTGAACAATATGGACGCTTTTTTCGAGCGCTATGGTAAGCACACTATTCTGGTCTGCCGCCTGTTACCTTTTGTGCCGTTCGACCCGGTAAGCTACGCGGCAGGCCTGACCTCAATTCGTTTTCGCCATTTTTTCATCGCCACCGGCATCGGACAGTTACCCGCCACTATCGTCTACTCATGGGCGGGAAGCCTGTTAACCGGCGGCACATTTTGGTTTGTGACGGGTCTGTTTGTCCTGTTTGCCCTAAGCGTGGTGATATCGGTGGCGAGAAGCCTTTATCTTGAGCGCCAACGGAAAAAAAGCTGAGACCTTCCCCCATTTTTAACCATGGAGATATTATGCGTTACTGCTTATTGTGTCTGAGCTTGTTGCTCTGCCCGCTGGCGACGTTTGCCCAGGACGCCAGCTGGCAACAAATCAAAAATGACGCCCGTGGTCAAACGGTGTGGTTCAACGCCTGGGGTGGCGACAATGCAGTTAACCAGTATCTCGACTGGGTTAGCGGCGAGATGAAAACGCACTACGACATTAACCTGAAAATCGTGCGCCTGGCAGACGCTGCCGATGCCGTAAAACGCATCCAGACGGAAGCGGCATCCGGGCGAAAAACCGGCGGCTCTGTCGATTTACTGTGGGTTAACGGCGAAAACTTCCGTACGCTAAAAGAAGCCGGGCTACTGCAAACCCAGTGGGCGCAAACGCTGCCTAACTGGCGCTATGTTGATACACAAAAACCGGTGACCGAAGATTTCTCCGTTCAAACAGAGGGGGCTGAATCACCGTGGGGCGGTGCCCAACTCACTTTTATTGCCCGGCGCGATCTTACCGCGCAGCCGCCACAATCTCCGCAGGCACTGTTTAAATTCGCGCAGGCGCACCCTGGCACGGTGACCTATCCACGCCCGCCCGACTTTACTGGAACGGCTTTTCTTGAGCAGTTGCTAATTTCGCTCACCACCAAACCACAGGCATTGAAAGTTGCGCCTGATGCAGCGACATTCGCCGAAGTTACCGCGCCATTGTGGCAGTATCTTGATACTTTGCATCCTGTACTTTGGCGTGAAGGCAAAGATTTTCCGCCCACGCCAGCACGAATGGATGCACTGCTCAATAGCGGTACCCTGCGTTTATCATTGACCTTTAACCCGGCCCACGCGCAGCAAAAAGTGGCGAGCGGCGAATTGCCTAAAAGCAGCTACAGTTTTGGTTTCTCACAGGGCATGCTCGGCAACGTGCACTTTGTTGCCATTCCGGCGAATGCCCACGCCAGTGCCGGAGCAAAAGTCGTGGCAAACTTCCTGCTTTCTCCTGAAGCACAACTGCGCAAAGCTGACCCGGCTGTCTGGGGAGATCCTTCGGTGCTTGATCCACAAAAATTGCCTGACGAACAGCGTGATGCGCTGCTGGCGCGGATCCCACAGGGGCTCCCTGCCGTGTTGCCAGAACCGCATGCAGCCTGGGTAAACGCTCTGGAACAAGAATGGTTACGCCGCTACGGTACGCATTAATTCTGCTACTCTGGGCCATCATGGCGGCAGTTTATCTGCCGTTGGCGCCAGCGGCATGGTCTCTGATAACACCGGCGCTTAGTACCACACACTGGCTGGCGCTCTTTGCCGATCCTCAACTCCCGCAGGCGTTACTGGCAACGCTGGTTTCCGTCGGCCTCGCGGCTGGGGGCGCGCTGATCATCGCGCTGCTGGCGATCCTCGCCTTGTGGCCCGGCGCAGGCTGGGTACGTCTGTATACGCGTCTTCCTTGGCTGCTGGCAATTCCGCACGTTGCCTTCGCCACCAGCGTGCTGTTGGTTTTTGCTGAAGGCGGCATACTTTGGCAATGGCTCCCGTTCCTCAGCCCACAGCCGGACCGCTACGGCATTGGACTTGGCGTAACGCTGGCGGTGAAAGAGAGCGCTTTTTTGTTATGGATTCTCTCGGCCCTACTGAGTGAGAAACAACTTTCTCAGCAGGTTATCGTATTGGATTCGCTGGGTTACAGCCGACTGCAATGCCTGAACTGGCTGGTTCTGCCCGCTATCGGCCCGGCATTAGGTAAAGCTATGCTGGCGATTGTTGCCTGGTCACTCTCCGTTGTTGATGTGGCAATCGTTCTTGGCCCCGGCAATCCGCCAACGCTTGCCGTATTGAGCTGGCAGTGGCTCAGTCAGGGCGACGTCGAACAGCAGGCGAAAGGCGCACTTGCCAGTCTGTTACTGGTGCTGTTGCTCCTTGTTATCGCGCTGGTGGGTTATCTGCTCTGGCGTGCCTGGCGACATACTATTCCGGCAGTAAACGGTGAACGCCAGCATTTTTCATCTATGACAATCGCACGCCCGCTGGTACAGATTTTGCCCGTCAGCGGTGTGGTATGCGCGCTGGTACTGGCGCTTATCGCCAGCTATTCCTCGCTAAACAACGAGGCGCTCAACAATAGCCTGCAACTGGGGCTCCTTTCCAGCGTGCTGGCGCTACTGATACTTTTTGCCTGGCTGGAATGGGGTCCACAAACCGGACACCGCTGGGTCTGGCTACCGCTCATTTTGCCTGCGCTACCACTGGTAACCGGACAATATCTGCTGGCGTTAGATGCCGAACAAGATGGACTGATGACGACCATTATCTGGGGCCACCTGCTGTGGGTGATGCCCTGGATGCTATTTGTGCTTAAACCGGCTTGGCAGCGCATTGACCCACGATTAATTTTGATTGCGCAAACCCTGGGCTGGACGCGGGGGCGGATATTCTGGCTGGTGAAATGCCCGCAGCTGGCGCGCCCGGCATTGATTGCCTTCGCGGTTGGCTTCTCGGTCAGTATCGCCCAGTATATGCCAACGCTGTGGCTAGGTGCCGGACGCTATCCCACATTAACCACCGAAGCGGTGGCATTAAGCAGCGGCGGTAGCAGTGCGATTCTGGCAACACAAGCGTTGTGGCAGCTGCTTTTACCACTGCTCGTTTTCGCACTTGCAGCCTTTCTCGCCGCGTGGATCGGCCGCTTTCGACAAGGACTCCGCTAATGCTTACTGTACGAGGCGTTTCGTTGTACCAGGGCGCGAAAGCGCTGGTGAAAGACGTTAATTTTCAGGTTAACAAAAGTGACATCGTCACTATTATGGGACCTTCCGGCAGCGGGAAATCTTCGCTGTTTTCATGGATGATCGGGGCGTTGTCTCCCCAGTTCCAGGCCTCAGGCGAACTGTGGCTTAATGAACGACGCATCGATACGTTACCTACCGCGCAGCGCCAGATTGGCATTTTGTTCCAGGATGCGCTGCTGTTTGACCATTTCAGCGTTGGGCAGAATTTACTGCTGGCCTTACCCGCCAGACTGCAAGGTCCTGCCAGGCGCCATGAGGTAGAAAGCGCCCTCGCACGCGCGGACCTGGCAGGATTTTATTCACGCGATCCGGCTTCGCTCTCCGGTGGGCAGCGTTCGCGGGTCGCCCTGCTCCGCGCGCTGCTGGCGCAGCCCCAGGCGCTGTTACTTGATGAACCCTTTAGCAGGCTGGATGCGTCGCTACGCGATAACTTTCGCCAATGGGTCTTCACCGAGGTGCGTAAGCTGGGGATCCCGGTGGTACAGGTGACCCATGACGCGCAGGACGTGCCGCCTGCAGGCCGCGTATTTCAGATGGAAAACTGGGCGTGAATGTGTCGATATGCTGCGTTAACGCAAGGTTTTTACGTAACTGGCGGCACAGAATGTCGTCTTCTTTTTTTCAATGTCGGGCTATTCGATGAAACGTGTTTCTCAAATGACCGCGCTGGCACTGGCTTTAGGGCTCGCTTGCGCTTCTTCCTGGGCTGCTGAAACAGCACAGGCGCTCACCCTCAACCAGTTACAGCAAAAGCAAGGCGCGGCGATCGATACCCGTCAGAGCGCTTTTTACAACGGTTGGCCACAATCGCTCAATGGTCCTTCAGGACACGAACCTTCCGCACTGAATCTGTCTGCCGCCTGGCTCGACAAGATGAATGATGAACAACTCAGCGCCTGGGTTAAGTCACATCAACTTAAGACCGACGCTCCGGTGGCGCTGTATGGCCGTGATAACGACATGCAGGCCGTTAAATCCCGTCTGCAAAAAGTTGGCTTTAACCATATCTCAACCCTCAGCGATGCGCTGACAGATCCTGTGCGTCTGCAACGTCTGCCGCACTTCGAACAGTTGGTTTACCCACAGTGGCTGCACGATCTTCAGCAGGGTAAAGACGTGACTGCCAAACCAGCGGGTAACTGGAAAGTGATTGAAGCCGCCTGGGGCGCGCCGAAGTTGTACCTGCTCAGCCACATCCCCGGCGCGGGTTACATTGATACCAATGAAGTTGAAAGCGAACCGCTGTGGAATAAGGTTTCCGATGAGCAGCTTAAAGCGATGCTGGCGAAACACGGTATCCGCCACGACACCACGGTAATTTTATACGGCCGCGATGTCTATGCCGCCGCACGCGTGGCACAAATTATGTTGTACGCAGGCGTGAAAGACGTTCGTCTGCTCGACGGCGGTTGGCAAACCTGGTCCGACTCAGGTTTACCGGTCGAACGCGGCACTCCGCCAACGGTGAAACCAGAACCTGATTTCGGCGTGAAAATCCCTGCCCAGCCGCAGCTGATGCTCGATACGGAACAGGCTCGCGGTCTGCTGCATCGCCAGGATGCGTCTTTAGTAAGCATTCGTTCATGGCCAGAATTTGTCGGTACTACCAGCGGCTACAGCTACATTAAGCCAAAAGGTGAGATCGCAGGCGCACGTTGGGGCCACGCGGGCAGCGACTCCACCCACATGGAAGATTTCCATAACCCGGATGGCACCATGCGCAGCGCGGATGACATCGCCGCCATGTGGAAGCAATGGAATATCCTGCCGAATCAACAGGTCTCTTTCTATTGCGGTACCGGCTGGCGTGCTTCAGAAACGTTTATGTATGCCCGCGCGATGGGCTGGAAAAACGTCTCTGTTTACGATGGTGGCTGGTACGAGTGGAGCAGCAATCCGAAAAACCCGGTCGCCAGCGGTGAACGGGGTCCGGACGCCAGCAAATAAGAGCGTCATTATTGCCGGATGCGGCGAGAGCGCTTTACCCAGCCTGGATAAACCATCATTGGAGGCCGGATAAGCGAAGCGCATCCGGCAACGTAATATCTTACGCCTGACGCTGAACCGCTTTCAGCGTCAGATATCCGCTCCAGATCCGGGTGAACGTTGTCATCCAGCACAGCGCGCCAAAGACCCACGCCAGCACGGCAAAATAGTCCGGGAACAGACACCCCAACACAAACAGCAAAATCGTCTCAGTTCCTTCGGTTAATCCACCCAGATAATAAAACGATTTATGCGCGTAACCGGGGTTATCAATCTGATGTTTTGCTGCCAGTGCGGCGAAGGCCAGAAAGCTGCTACCGGTGCCAATAAACGCGAACAACAGCCAACTGCCTGCCAGCGCATTTTGCGCCGGAGCGGCAAGAATAAAACCAAACGGCACTAAGGCGTAAAAGAGAAAATCGAGCGAGATATCGAGAAATCCGCCGGCGTCGGATAGTCCTCTGCGCCGCGCCAGCGCCCCATCCAGTCCGTCAAACAACCGATTGAGTACAATGGCCACCAGCGCCGCCAGATACCAGCCTAACGCCAGAAATGGCAACGCCAGCACGCCAATGGCAAATCCGACCAGCGTAAGTCCGTCCGGGGTAATCGCCGGTTTATCAATAATACTTACGCACCGATGCAACAGCGGTTTTAATCGTGGATGAAGATGGCGGTCAAGCATGCGGGCGTCCTTTAAAACTGTCACACAGTCCCTGCGAGGGAATATCGAGAGCGGCATTAAAACGCGCCGAGAGATTTTGAAACGCAATCAGCGCGGTCATTTCCGTAATGGCATCATCGGTAAAATGCTGCTTCATCTGCGCTTTCAGCGCATCGTCAACCTGTGGAGGCGTTGCGGTAACCGCATCGGCATAGGCCAGCGCTACGCGTTCTTCAGCGCTAAACAGCGTCGAATCTTGCCAGTTGACAACCTGCATGACTTTATCCAGCGCGCCACAGCGTTCTGCCAGCCGTAAACTATTCGCATCAACACAGAAAGCACAGTGGCAGACCTGAGAAACGCGGGTCATCAACAGCGCGCGCATCACCGGCGTTAAGCGCGCCTTTTTACGCTCCAGAAACCCGACAAACAGCGCCACCAGCCAGAACAGAAACGGCATCCGCCCCCACCAGCGCGTGGGATGCAGCACATCGCCATAATGTTTTTTCTGCGTGGCAACGAGCGGTTTTAAACTGGAAGGGATACGCGTTAACGGCTTTACCCACGACTGAGGTTCGTTCAACGGTGACTCCTGAATACTTTAGATAAAACAAAGATAACGATAGTATGTCATTTTCTGCTGTTAGATCTTGATGAATATGATGAAAACCCTCGACGTGGTCGCCGCTATCATTGAACGTGATGGCAAAATTTTACTGGCTCAGCGTCCGCTTCATGCGGATCAGTCAGGCATGTGGGAGTTTGCCGGGGGTAAGGTTGAGCCGGGCGAAAGTCAGCCCGAGGCGCTGATCCGTGAATTGCGTGAAGAGTTGGGCATTGAGGCGGTCGTGGGGCGCTACATTGCCAGTCATCAACGCGAGGTTTCAGGCCGATTGATTCACCTACACGCCTGGCATGTGCCGTCTTTTCAGGGGGAATTGAGAGCATTTGAACATCAGGATATCGTCTGGTGCTCACCTGAAGAGGCGCTGCGTTATCCACTGGCGCCCGCCGATATCCCGTTGTTAGAGGCGTTTATCCTTTTACGCGCCGCCAGACCAGCGGATTCGTGCTGATCGTTTTATCATCGCGCTGGCACTGCAACAGAACGCCATCGGCTTTAATCACCGCCCCTTCAGAGTAGTTTTGATCCTGATAAATACAGCACTGGCTACAGGGCTGTGCCCGTTGACCGCTGGAACTGAACACTTCCGGCGGTACATTCACCTGCACATCCGGGCGATAAAGCTGATTTGCCATCGTCGCGCTGGACACCAGAACCAACGCTCCTGCCATGATTAAACGGCGCATTGTGTTTCCTTTTTAACTGACATTTATGCTCAGTATAACGGTATAAATCGGCAGAAACTTTAGTCCCTTCCATCATCGTTTTTGGTTATGACCCACGGCGCAATATTAATTTACTTAGCGGGGTTAATTTTTTCTTGCGTCACGTCACACTGCTGATGGTATAGTCAAAAACTGCACAACACATAACATAAATATCAAAAATATAACCATATCAATACATAAGAGGTTCTTATATCTATGGATCAGACATGTTCTCTGGAGTCATTTCTCAACCATGTGCAAAAGCGCGACCCGAATCAGACCGAGTTCGCGCAAGCCGTTCGTGAGGTAATGACGACGCTGTGGCCCTTTCTTGAGCAGAACCCGCGTTATCGTCAGATGTCGTTGCTGGAACGTCTGGTTGAACCGGAGCGCGTGATCCAGTTCCGCGTAGTTTGGCTGGACGATCGCAATCAGGTGCAGGTCAACCGCGCGTGGCGCGTACAGTTTAGCTCTGCCATTGGCCCGTACAAAGGCGGTATGCGTTTCCACCCTTCCGTGAACCTGTCTATCCTGAAATTCCTGGGTTTCGAGCAGACCTTTAAGAACGCCCTCACCACGCTGCCAATGGGCGGTGGTAAAGGCGGGAGCGATTTCGATCCGAAAGGTAAAAGCGAAGGCGAAATCATGCGTTTCTGCCAGGCACTGATGACCGAACTGTTCCGCCATTTAGGTCCTGATACCGACGTCCCGGCGGGCGATATCGGCGTGGGTGGTCGTGAAGTCGGCTTTATGGCCGGGATGATGAAAAAACTGTCCAACAACAGCGCCTGCGTCTTTACCGGTAAAGGTCTCTCTTTTGGCGGCAGCCTGATCCGCCCGGAAGCCACCGGCTACGGTCTGGTGTACTTCACCGAAGCAATGCTCAAACGCCATGGTCTGGGCTTTGAAGGCATGCGCGTGGCGGTTTCTGGCTCCGGCAACGTGGCGCAATTCGCCATTGAGAAAGCCATGGAGTTTGGCGCGCGGGTAGTTACCGCCTCTGATTCCAGCGGTACCGTGGTTGACGAAAGCGGATTTACTAAAGAAAAACTGGCGCGTCTGTGTGCGATCAAAGACAGCCGTGACGGTCGCGTGGCGGATTACGCCCGTGAGTTTGGTCTGACCTATCTGGAAGGCAAACAACCGTGGTCGGTTCCGGTCGACATCGCCCTGCCGTGCGCCACTCAGAACGAACTGGATGTCGATGCAGCGCGCGTACTGATCGCCAACGGCGTGAAAGCTGTCGCCGAAGGGGCAAACATGCCGACCACTATCGAGGCCACAGATCTGTTCCTCGAAGCGGGCGTACTGTTCGCACCGGGTAAAGCCGCAAACGCCGGTGGCGTAGCGACATCCGGTCTGGAAATGGCGCAAAACGCCGCTCGTCTGGGCTGGAAAGCGGAGAAAGTGGATGCGCGCCTGCACCACATCATGCTGGATATTCACCATGCCTGCGTTGAATACGGCGGCGAAAGCAAGCAGACCAACTACGTACGTGGCGCCAACATCGCGGGCTTCGTGAAGGTTGCCGACGCGATGCTGGGTCAGGGCGTGATTTAATTCAGAACTGTTGTTTCCGTAGGCCTGATAAGCGTCGCGCCATCAGGCATTGCCGGATGCGGCCACGTGCCTTATCCGGCCTACAAATTACACGCCTGCCTCTTCCGATGGCGGGCTTTTTTTCGCCGGACGTTTACGCGGCGCGCTTTTTTTCTTATCGCTACCACTACCGCCAGGTGCAGCAATTCCACGAAAGCGTCGTACCGGTGTGCTGCGCGCCTGATCGATAAGCTGATACAGCGTCCCCACCAGCGGCTGCATGAAATCCTGATAGCGACACTGCTTTTCGCTGATTTGGGTCAGGATAGATTCCCAGTGCGCTGTCATGTCCGGGCGCGTCGCCATTTCTGGCAACGAGTGGAACAGCGCTTTTCCCGCGTCAGTCGAATGGATATAACGTCCTTTTTTCACCAGGAATCCACGCTTAAACAGCAGCTCGATAATTCCGGCACGCGTCGCTTCCGTACCTAAACCATCCGTTGCGCGCAGGATCTTTTTCAGATCTTTATCCTGCACGAATCGCGCAATCCCGGTCATCGCTGACAGCAGAGTTGCATCAGTAAAGTGCCGCGGGGGCTGGGTCTGACGTTCAACTACTTCGCCTTTTTCGCACAGCAGTTCGTCATCTTTTGCCACCATCGGCAGCGGCGTCCCGTCATTATCTTCGTCGCGCTCTTTGTTGCCGAGCAGCGTGCGCCATCCGGCTTCCGCCAGAAAACGCGCTTTAGCGACAAACTTACCTTTGGCGATATCCAGCTCAATAACGCACTTCCTGAATACCGCATCTGCGCAAAATTGCATCAGATACTGACGGGCAATCAGGTTGTAAATTTTCGCTTCGTTGTCATTCAGGTTGATGGACGAACTGCGCGCGGTAGGAATGATGGCGTGGTGCGCATCCACTTTTTTGTCGTCCCAACAGCGATTTCGCGTATCGGGATTGACCGCCGGCTGCGGGAGCAGATCCGGCGCATGGACGCTAATCGCGTTCAGTACCGCGTGACGCCCGGCAAAGTGTTCTTCCGGCAGATAACGGCTATCCGAACGCGGATAGGTAATCAACTTATGGGTTTCATACAGTTTCTGGCAGATATCCAGAACGTTTTGCGCACTTAAACCGAAGCGCTTCGCCGCTTCAATCTGCAACGCAGACAGCGAGAACGGCAACGGCGCGGATTCTGATTCCCGTTTATCGTTATAGCTGGTGACTATCGCCGGTTGACCGTTAATGCGGTTCACCACGTGTTCAGCCAGCGTGCGATTCAGCAAGCGCCCTTCTTCATCCTGATACGGCTCACACGCTTCGCTCGGCTGCCAGATAGCGGTAAACCGCTCATCGGAAGGCGTTACGATATGCGCTTTCACTTCGAAGAAGTCTTTGGCGACGAAGTTCTCTATCTCTTCATCGCGACGCACAACCAGCCCGAGCACCGGCGTTTGTACGCGCCCGACCGAAAGTACGCCCTGATAGCCCGCGTTACGTCCAAGAATGGTGTAAGCGCGCGTCATATTGATACCGTACAACCAGTCCGCACGCGCTCGCGCCAGTGCCGACACGCACAGCGGGATAAACTCACTGTTGGCGCGCAGCCGCTCAATAGCCCGCTCAACGGCCTGCGGGTTGAGGTCGTTAATCAGGCAACGCTGCACCTTCTGGCGCTTTTCAGGTGCCAGTTGCAGGTAATCCAGCACTTCATCCACCAGCAGTTGCCCTTCACGATCGGGGTCACCGGCGTGAATAACTTCGCTGGCTTCATGCAAAAAGCGCTTAATGACGTTGAGCTGTTTGGTCACCGAGGGGCGCGGTTGCAGTTGCCACTTTTCCGGGACAATCGGCAGATCGACCAGACTCCAGCGAGCATAACGACTGTCGTAGGCATCCGGCTGCGCCTGTTCAAGCAGGTGACCAATACACCAGGTCACCACTTGTCCATTTCCGCATTCGATAAAACCATCGCCTTTGCGATGCGGCTTCGGCAGCACATCGGCGATAGCACGCGCCAGACTTGGTTTTTCGGCAATAAACAACCGCATCGAGTTAACGAATCTCAACCATGGCGCGACCGCCACGAGCTTCCACCAACTCACCAATGGCGGTGAGATCGATACCGAACTGTGCCGCTGCCGCTTTCACTTCGGCTTCAGCTTCCGGCGTTACCGCCAGCAACAGGCCACCGGAAGTTTGCGGATCGCACAGCAGATCGCGTACCGATTGCGGCATTTCACCCATCAGGTGTCCGTAGCTGGCAAAGTTACGTTGGGTACCACCCGGCACCGCGCCCTGCGCGATGTATTCTTCAACGCCAGGCAGTTTAGGAATATCCTGGTAGACGATCTGCGCCTGAACGCCTGCACCCTGACACATCTCACTCAGATGTCCCAGCAGACCAAAACCGGTAACGTCGGTCATGGCTTTCACGCCGTCGATATCGGCGAATGCCGCACCGGCAATGTTCATCCGGCACATCACTTCTGTCGCCAGTCCTTTGTGTTCTTCTTTCAGCAGTGATTTTTTCTCAGCAGTTGTCAGAACGCCAATACCCAGAGGCTTGGTCAGGAACAACTTACACCCTGCTTCAGCGGTGCTGTTTTTCTTCACGCGTTCGGTCGGCACAACGCCGGTTACCGCAAGGCCGAAGATTGGCTCTGGGGCATCGATAGAGTGACCGCCCGCCAGCGCAATACCCGCCTGACGGCAGGCAAAGCGTCCGCCTTCGGTTACTTCGCGGGCGATTTCCGGTGCCAGCTTATCCAGCGGCCAGCCCAGAATAGCAATTGCCATAATCGGTTTGCCGCCCATAGCGAAAATATCGCTGATGGCGTTAGTCGCAGCGATGCGGCCAAAATCAAACGGATTATCGACAATCGGCATAAAGAAATCGGTGGTGCTGATAACGCTGGTGCCGTTTCCCAAATCGTATACGGCCGCGTCGTCGCGGGTTTCATTACCCACCAGTAAGTTCGGATCAACAAACTTCGCCTGCTCGCTGTGCAGGATGGTTTCCAGCACTTTTGGGGAAATTTTACAACCGCAACCGGCTCCGTGGCTGTATTGCGTTAAACGAATAGCTTGCTCGCTCATGGACATCTCCTGTCATTGCAATCCGGATATGGTAGCGCTCATTCCATGATGTGGTAAGAGTGACTGTCTGAATTCGGGTGTCTTTGCTCAGAATCCAGACAGTTTTGCCGTTGAGATCAGAAATAACGGACGAATGCGCCCGGATCGGCAAGGTTAATCGTCGTGGATGCTTTTAGCTGCGGTGTGCCCAGATAGAGGAAACCGACGATTTTATCTTGCGGGCGACAGTCGAATGCTTCGCGAACGACCGCACTTTCGGTTAATGCACCACTGCGCCAGATACCGCCAAAGCCCTGGGCAATTGCGGCCATCTGCATAGCCATCACCGCACAACCGGCAGACATTTCTTGTTCCCACAGAGGAACCTTGTCGTTTTCTTCACATTTCGCCACCACGGTAATAATTAGCGGCGCGCGAAACGGTGCGCTGCGGGCTTTGTCCTGGGCTTTCTCGTCACTGCCTGCGGCAATCGCGCCTTTTTCAAGCACCGCGCTAAAACGCTCACGCCCTTCGCCCTCAATGACAAAGAATTGCCACGGTTGCAGCGTTTTGTGGTCTGGCGCGCGCATACCCGCCCGCAGAATGTTTTGCAGTTGCTCTCCTGTCGGGGCCGGCTCGACGAGACGAGAGGCGCTACGACGGGTAATCAGTAATTCGAGTGCATCCATTTGCTTAACTCCAACAATGAGATTTGTTCACAAAATTAACACGTGAGCAGATTTTGTTACAGCACAGGCGGTGATTCCTGCTGACAAGTGCCTGTCGGGTCATTACGATAGCCTCATCTTATCGCCTTTCTCCGGAATTTCGGGGTGGCGTGTTGTTAATCGGTAGGGAGAATACATGCGAACCCTGTGGCGATTTATTGCCGGATTTTTTAAATGGACATGGCGATTACTGAATTTCGTCCGTGAATTTGTGCTTAACCTGTTCTTCATCTTGTTGGTGCTGGTGGGTGTGGGCATCTGGATGCAGGTCAGCAGCAGCAATACCAGTGAACACGCTGAGCGAGGCGCACTGCTGCTGGATATCTCGGGGGTGATTGTCGATAAGCCTTCGAGCACCAGTCGTTTAAGCGTTATTGGTCGTCAGCTGTTTGGCGCCAGTTCCGATCGTCTGCAGGAAAACTCCCTGTTCGATATCGTGAATACTATTCGCCAGGCAAAAGATGATCGCAACATCACCGGCATTGTGATGGATCTGAAAAATTTTGCCGGGGCCGACCAGCCTTCCATGCAGTATATCGGTAAAGCGCTGCGGGAATTCCGCGACAGCGGCAAACCGGTCTTTGCCGTGGGCGATAACTTCAGCCAGGGGCAGTACTACCTCGCCAGTTTCGCCAATAAAATTTATCTCTCTCCGCAGGGTTCCGTTGATCTGCACGGCTTTGCCACCAACGGTTTGTACTACAAGTCCCTGCTCGACAAGCTGAAAGTTTCCACACACGTATTCCGTGTCGGGACTTATAAGTCTGCCGTAGAACCGTTCATTCGTGATGATATGTCTCCTGCCGCGCGCGAGGCCGACAGCCGCTGGATCGGCGAGCTGTGGCAGAACTATCTCGACACGGTCGCTGCCAACCGCCAGATCCCTGCTCAGCAGGTGTTCCCGGGCGCACAGGCCATGCTGGACGGTTTGACAAAAGTCGATGGCGATACCGCGAAATATGCGCTCGACAACAAACTGGTGGATGCACTCGCTTCCAGCGCTGAAGTCGAAAAAATGCTGACCAAACAGTTTGGCTGGAGCAAAGCGGATAAAAATTATCGCGCCGTCAGCTATTACGATTACTCGCTAAAAACGCCAGCGGATACTGGGGACAGCATTGGCGTCGTCTTCGCGAATGGCGCAATTATGGACGGTGAAGAAACCCCTGGGAACGTGGGCGGAGACACGACTGCCGCGCAGATCCGCGAAGCGCGTCTTGATCCGAAAGTGAAAGCAATTGTCCTGCGCGTGAACAGCCCTGGCGGCAGCGTCAGCGCTTCCGAAGTCATTCGCGCTGAGCTGGCTGCGGCAAAAGCGGCAGGCAAGCCGGTTGTCGTGTCCATGGGCGGCATGGCGGCATCCGGTGGGTACTGGATCTCCACCCCAGCAAGCTACATTGTGGCGAACCCCAGCACGCTGACCGGTTCAATTGGGATCTTTGGCGTGATCAACACTGTGGAAAACAGTCTGGATTCCATTGGTGTACACACCGACGGCGTGGCGACATCCCCACTGGCGGATATCTCCATTACCAAGGCGTTACCACCTGAAGTGCAGCAAATGATGCAACTGAGCATCGAGAACGGCTATAAGCGCTTTATCACGCTGGTCGCAGATGCGCGTAAGACAACGCCTGAGCAGATTGACAAAATCGCGCAGGGCCACGTCTGGACCGGCCAGGATGCGAAAGCCAACGGTCTGGTAGACAGTCTGGGTGATTTTGATGACGCCGTGGCGAAAGCGGCTGAGCTGGCCAAACTGAAGCAATGGCACATTGAATATTATCAGGACGAACCGACATTCGTTGATATGGTGATGGACAGCATGTCCGGTTCCGTTCGTGCCATGCTGCCTGAAGCGATCCAGGCGATGCTCCCGGCGCCGCTCGCTTCTGCGGCGAGTACGGTTAAAGCAGAAAGCGAAAAGCTGGCCGCGTTTAACGATCCGCAAAACCGCTATGCGTTTTGCCTGACCTGCGCCAACGTTCGCTAACTATTGACCCCTCTTCGGGATGAAGAGGGGTTTTCTTTGAGACAGAAGAAAAGTCATGCAAAAGAAATCGATTTACGTTGCCTATACCGGCGGTACCATTGGTATGCAGCGCTCAGAACAGGGTTATATTCCTGTTTCCGGTCATCTCCAGCGTCAGCTGGCACTGATGCCTGAATTCCACCGCCCAGAGATGCCAGACTTCACCATCCATGAATACGTTCCGCTGATGGATTCCTCCGACATGACGCCAGAAGACTGGCAGCATATTGCGGAAGACATTAAAGCGCACTACGACGATTACGATGGTTTTGTCATTCTGCACGGCACTGACACCATGGCGTTTACGGCTTCGGCACTCTCATTTATGCTGGAGAATCTGGGCAAGCCAGTCATTGTGACAGGGTCACAAATCCCATTAGCAGAGCTACGTTCTGACGGACAAATCAATTTGCTGAATGCGTTGTACGTTGCAGCAAATTATCCGATCAATGAAGTTACCCTGTTTTTCAACAATCGATTGTTTCGCGGCAACCGGACCACTAAAGCGCATGCTGATGGTTTTGACGCGTTTGCCTCACCCAACCTTGCACCACTGCTGGAAGCCGGGATCCACATTCGCCGGCTGGGAACTCCGCCCGCACCTCACGGCACAGGTGAGTTGATTGTGCATCCTATCACTCCGCAACCGATTGGCGTGGTCACTATTTATCCTGGGATCTCCGCTGATGTAGTACGCAACTTCCTGCGCCAGCCGGTAAAAGCATTAATTTTGCGCTCCTACGGCGTGGGCAATGCGCCGCAGAATAAAGAGTTCCTGAAAGAACTTGAAGATGCGAGCTCGCGTGGCATTGTGGTGGTGAACCTTACGCAGTGTATGTCCGGCAAGGTGAACATGGGGGGCTACGCGACAGGGAATGCGCTGGCACATGCTGGCGTGATTGGCGGCGCGGATATGACCGTCGAAGCCACTCTCACCAAACTGCACTATTTGCTGAGTCAGGGACTGGATACGCAGACAATTCGTGAAGCAATGACGCAAAATCTGCGTGGTGAGCTCACACCTGACGATTAAAGGAGTCTATGCCCATGGCCCGAGCCTTACTGTTGGTCGATTTACAAAATGACTTTTGTGCCGGTGGTGCCCTCGCGGTCCCACAAGGTGACAGCACAATCGATATCGCCAACCGCCTGATTGACTGGTGTGCCATACGCGGCGACACGGTCGTTGCCAGTCTGGACTGGCACCCGGCGAATCATGGTAGTTTTGCCAGCCAGCATCAGGTCGAGTCCTACAGCCAGGGACAACTCGATGGCCTGGCGCAGACGTTCTGGCCCGATCATTGCGTACAAAACAGCGAAGGTGCTGCCCTGCATCCGCTGCTGAACCAGCGTGCGATAACTCAAACGTTCACTAAAGGTGAGAACCCGCTGGTCGACAGCTACAGCGCGTTTTTTGATAATGGTCGTCGTCAGGCTACCGCGCTGAATGCATGGCTACTCGAACACCGCATTGCCGAGCTCATCATCATGGGTCTGGCTACCGACTATTGCGTTAAATTCACCGTTCTGGATGCGCTCGATCTTGGCTACACCGTCAGCGTTATAACCGACGGCTGCCGTGGCGTTAATATTCAACCCCAGGACAGTGCAAATGCCTTTATGGAAATGGCAACTGCGGGCGCAACGCTGTATACGTTGGACGACTGGCTGGAAACCCAGCCGTAAGCGATGCCGACAGGGTCTCTCCTGTCGGCGCGTTATCTCAGGCCAGCGCTGAAATCTCTTCCAGCGATACTTTGCGCGTTTCGATGCCGAAACAAAAAAGAATCAGCGCACATAGTACCAACATTACTCCTAGCACGATAAAGACCGTAACCGAGCCATAGCGGGTCAACAAAATAGCGACACCATAAGGCGTAAACACAGCGACAATCCTCCCCACAGCATTCACAAAACCCGATCCTCTCAATCTAAGATGCGTGGGCCATAGTTCCGGGACATAAACTGCAGAGGCAAAGCAGACATACATATACAGAAAAAAAATCATCACCAGCCCGTAGCTCAGAATTGCCCACTCTTCAGTTTGAAGCGAATAGAAATACCCAAGCAAGGCGATAATAATCAACAAGAATGAGCCAAACAATCGCCGAGGAAAGCGATCGATAATTAACGCGGCAATAAATATCCCAACCGGCGCGCCAATCATAATTATCGCGGTCATAAATATGGATTTCGTTACATCGATTCCCGAATTAACAAATATCGTCGGGATCCATACAGTAATGGTATAGAGCGAAATATTCATTGCGATAAGCACCGTGATCGCCACCAATGTACAGCGTAACATTGGCCCCTTAAATAAGAGCCAAAATGAACCACTTATCGTACTTAAATCCGCCGACGAGCATTCGCTCCGGCAGGATGGTAAAGTGATGTTTTTTTCTTTCTCAATTTGCGATTCCACCTGCATAAGATGTTTTTCAGCTTCGCTTCTCTGCCCTTTGCCAGCCAGCCAACGCGGGGATTCAATATAGTATTTTCCCGACAGATACCAGGCCAACAGCATTGCCATGCCGCCGAGCAGAAACATCACCCGCCAGCTTAAAAGTGCAATAATCACGACGCCAATTGCCGCAGATAGCATTGGTGCCCAGTTGCCGACAAATGACAGACGGGCAGACCATTTCCCACGAACCGCGGGTGGAATGAATTCTGTAAATGAGGCATAGCCCACCATAATTAGCGCCCCCATTCCAATCCCCATCAGACAGCGGAAGAAAATAAGCCAGTACATGTTGGGCACAAACGTTGCAGCGCAGGCTGAGGCCCCGACGATTAACAAATTGACGCGGAACGCTTTGCGTCGACCGAGATAATCACCAATAAACCCACCGGCTAGCGAACCGATAAAGTAACCAAACATCAGCGCTGAGGTAAACGCGGCATTTAGATAATTGTTTGACCAGCCTGTGCTGACTAGTTTTGCTAATACCACATTCCCGGAATAGCTGAGAAAACCAGTGATTAACAAACTAAAACTAATAATTCCAAAAATACGAAAATGAAATCGAGATAAAGGTAAGCGATCTAATCTTGCGCCGATAGGGTCACATTGTTCCATCTGGATGCCTCAAATTCAGCTAAATAGAAAGTATGGCGATCGCGGCAGAAAAATTTTGCCGCGCCATCCATCATCATTAGATTCTTATGGCATTTACCAGGTGCAAACTTAAAATAATATCGACACAACCCTCGTTATAGCTAATAAACGAGTTGAATATTATTCTCTTTGCAAAATGCAA
Organism: Citrobacter sp. Cpo030; assembly: GCF_030333005.1. Classification (NCBI taxonomy): domain Bacteria; kingdom Pseudomonadati; phylum Pseudomonadota; class Gammaproteobacteria; order Enterobacterales; family Enterobacteriaceae; genus Citrobacter; species Citrobacter sp. Cpo030. The sequence continues at coordinate 148,951 of NZ_JAOWGT010000047.1, forward strand.
TCCACTCTGCACCCGGTGCCTTATTGGTTATTAGGTAATTAATATGGCTAAAGTCCACGAGCTGAACGAAAGCTTTACGGTCAAACTTTGAGTGATCAACTAACAGGGCCACCTCAGTCGCCTGACGGATCATGGTTTTTTTGATTTCCGCTTCCGCTTCATTAGAATCAAGCGCCCCACTCTGCATATCCAAACCTTTGCAGCTCATCACCATGATATCAACATGATAACGGCTGATAATCTCCTTGGTGATTCTTCCCTGCAGCGACAGCGTATTCTTATTCAGCTCACCGCCGGTAGAAACCACGTTAATTTCTGACTGCGCCAACTCATGAAATGCTTCAGCCGAATTGGTAAGCAACGTCAGATCGTTTCTTTCCTTCAACAGCTTTAATAATTCCATCGCGGTACTGCTGGAGTCGGCAGCCATTGTGGTCTTATTTTTAATAAACGGTAATGCATTACGGGCAATGATCTGCTTTTCTTCGAAGAAAGATTTTGCACGCTTATAAAAATGAATATTGTCGGACAACGCGGTGGTATTGAGCACTGCACCGCCATATGTTCGGGTCAAAAAACCTTCATCTTCCAGTTTTTCAAGATCGCGGCGAATCGTTTCCTCAGTCACCTGAAAGATTGAACTTAAATTAGATACCGCCACTTTCTTATCGTTAGCCACCATTTGCTTAATGGCTTGAATCCTGTCTTTTGCCGCCACGATGACACCTCTGTTTCCTGCAAAGTAATAATAAGACCCTAGTATCTCACAGGCTATGTTTATTTTCAAAAGAACATGTCTGAATCACAGATTTCAATACTTTTTTACGCAGAAACAGAGGTCAATTCTATCCGACTTAATTTATATCCAACGCTTCCGCCATTCGCCTCATCAATAATGAATCATCATCTGTCAGGGGAATGGTTAACGCCTCGACGTTCTCGCGAACCTGTTCAGGTGCGGTTGCACCACTCAGTAAGGTGATCAAATCGCTTTGCTTTAAAATCCACGCCAGAGCTAATGCGGGGATTGTGCAGCGGTATTTTTCACACAGTGGCTGCCACTGCTCTAGCATATCAATCACCCGCAGCATATTTTCCCGCTGAAACCAAACCTTGTTAGCCCGTGCGCCGCCAGGAACATAATCTCGGGCGATAGTACCGGTCAACAACCCCTGCTCAAGCGGTGAATATACCTGCACGATGATGCCATTCTGCTGGCATAGCGGCAGCAGATCAGCTTCCAGCGCCCGGTCAAGAATGCTGTACTTGGCCTGGATGATATCCAGCTCACCGTGTTTGAGATACTCTTTGATATGCCCGGCATCGACGTTCGCCGCACCAATCGAACGGATTTTCCCCTCTTTTTTCAGTGCATTCAGCGTGTCTACGGTTTCCGCAATCGGCGTAAAACAGGGTTCGACCGACTGCCAGTGGGTCATATAGATATCAATACTGTCGATACCCAATCTTTGCAGGCTGGCATCAACCTCCTCACGAATAGACTCAGGCGTGAGGTTTTTATACAGCTGGCGATCGCCCACTTTGTTAAACAGGCTGCCTGTTCGCTCCCAGACGATGCCGCATTTGGTTTCAACAACTACCTCGCTGCGCTGCAGCTTTTTCAGCGCCTGACCGACAATCACTTCACTGTTGCCAAAGTTGTAGCCTGGCGCGGTATCAATCAGATTAATACCGCAGCGATGCGCCTCAACAATGGTATCAATACAAATCTGCAAATCGAGATCGCCATTCCATGCCGGACCGCCGCCAATGGCCCATGTACCTAATCCCATGCGGGAAAGCGTAATATCCGTACTGCCTAAAGGAATCATTTTCATCTGCCGCTATTACCCTTCGTATTCGTCAAGAAGTTGTTCAACCAGCTTTCTGTTCTTCACACCCGTCGTCGCGCCCACGCTCAGTACCGATATTGCCGCCGTTGCATTAGCAAACAGCGCGCAGTCGCGAAGCGGCTTACCTTCAAGCAGCGCGGAGATAAATCCTGAAGCAAAGTTATCCCCCGCGCCGATGGTGTCGATGGCGGTAATCCCCGACACGGCCGGGACTACCATTTTCATATCGACACGTTTGATAAAGCAGCCTCTTTTGCCGGTCTTAATCACGACGGTTTTCACACCACAGTTCAGGAAACTGTCGGCAATCTCATCCAGCGTATCTTTCCCGGTGAGCAGTTTTGCCTCTTCAAAATTGGGAAACAGATAATCCACGTAGCTCAGCGCTTCACGGATGTCGTCCAGCGTTTCATTCAGTCGCGGTTTAATCATATCCGCGCAGATAATGAGCTTATGCGCTTTCGCCTGTGTGAAAATTGCCGTCAGTGCATCACCATCCAACAACGGGCTATTAAAAATACTCGCTAGCGACAGCAGCTTTGCCTGAGAAAAACGGTCGAAATCAACATCGTTTATATTCAGTTTCCATAAGCTGCCGTTACGGTTAGTCACAAAGGTGCGTTCGCCATCAGCGGTGACTAAACCTACGTTAATGGAAGTATCAATATCAGCATCCTGCTTCAGGCTTTTAATATCAATATTCTCCCGATGGCAGTGGTCGACAATAAAATAACCGGCTGCATCATTACCTATCCGACTCATTAACGCCGTGCGATGGCCAAGGCGAGAAATAATCGTCGCCTCATTAATAGCGTCACCTCCCGTGGTCATTGCTATTCGTTCTAATGGATAAGAGTCAACATCAAAGATATTTTTACTCACTGGTTGCAAGGGAATATCAACAATTGCCGCCCCTATACAAATAACCTCGATATTATCCATATTGTCATTCCGCTTTACCGTCAGAGCCAAACAGTTTGATTTTCTCCAGCGCGCGCTCTTTTACCGCTTTGCGAACTTCACGCTCAACGTGCAGGAACGGCTGATTCTGGTTCTCCTGCACCGCCGCCATTGCCGCCTGGCACAGTTCGGTATGAATATTGATTTTCGAAATACCTAATGAAATGGCTTTTTTGATATCCGCATCGCTAATGCCGGACGCGCCGTGCAGCACCAGCGGAACGGATACCGCCTCGCGCACGCGTTTGACCACATCGAAATTCAGTTTCGGCTCAGAGGTATAAACGCCGTGCTGGTTACCAATCGCCACCGCCAGAGAATCGCAGCCGGTACGCTCGACAAATTCCGCCGCCTGACTCGGGTCGGTATAGTGATAGCCCGCCAGCGCTTCTTCATAAACCGTTTCATTCCCCACGTGGCCCAGCTCCGCCTCAACCGGAATACCCAACGGATGGAAGAAGTCCACCGCCTCTTTAGTCAGGCGAATATTCTCTTCGAAATCAAAAGCGGAGGCATCGCGCATCAGTGAATTCATGCCGTGAGTCCAGGCGTTATGAATAATTTCCATGCTGCGCCCGTGATCCCAATGGGTAATAACCGGCACCGAGGCTTTTTTCGCCATCGAAACCATCATATGTGAAAAATCTTCAAACGAGGTATTACCCACAAAACCGGTGCCGAATGAGATAATCACCGGCGATTTAGACTCTTCCGCCGCATCCATCACCCCCATTAACATTTCCGCATTCCACACGTTAAAGTGGGCAATCGCATAATGTTTATTCTGGGCATCATTTTCCCAATATTTAATATCTGCCAGCATAGTTGTTTCTCCCTTTTCAATAAATTAATGGTTAACTTTAATAACGCCTTTGATAATTTCACATTTGTTGTTAACTGACTCATCAAACGCGCGCTGAACATCTTCATAATCATAAATATGCGTCACCATCGACTTAACATCGAAACGCCCGGAGGAAATGGCTTCAATAGTGACCGGATAGCGGTTGGCGTAGCGGAAAACAGTCTGAATGGAGACTTCACGGTTAATTTTGAGGAAATTAATTGCCGAATCACCAGGAACCGTCCCAACGATCATGATTTTCCCACCGCGCATCACCAGGTACGGAGCCTGCTTAACGGTGATTGCCGAGCCGGCAGTTTCAAAAACAATGTCAGCCCCCATATCGCCGGAGAACTGCTGACAGCGGGCAACGGTGTCCTCTTTCGCCCCGTTGATCACAGTCGTCGCGCCAAGCTGCTCGGCCATGGCCAGACGCTTTTCCAGGACATCAACAACGGCGATGTCGGTAGCACCCAAACATTTACAGGCTTGCAGGGTCATTAAACCAATACAGCCCGCCCCCAAAATGACGATTTTCTTGCCCGGTTTAACGTCCGCCAGCATTGCGGCATGCATCCCTACCGCCGCAGGCTCTACCAGCGCGCCTTCCATGGTGTCCATGTTATCGGGCAGCTTGTAAGTGAAGCTCTCCGGATGGCACAGATAGTGGGTTAGCGCGCCGCGATAATTAGGCTGCGTGGCCATAAAGTCGACATCAGGACAGATGTTGTATTTGCCCTCCAGACAGTAGCGGCAGTGACCGCACGGCACGCCGGGTTCAATGTTCACCCGGTCGCCCGGTTTAAATTTACTGACGCGATTTCCTACCGCCACCACCGTACCGGCACATTCATGTCCGAGGCCAATTTCCTGGTTCGGGTCTTTTGGCGGAATAAAGGGACCTGATTCGAAACCGTGAACATCTGAACCGCAAATACCTACGTATTCAATTTTGATCAGTACTTCATGCTCTTTGGGTACCGGGATATCGGCGGCAATAATTTTCATCGTGCCCGGCGTTTTTAATATCGCTTTTGAATTTTTCATTTTATTTCCCATCAATATTATTTGCTGGTAACTGCATCAATACCGAGACTTTCGACAGAGACGCCTTTGGTTTCAATTCCGATGGTAGCAATGGCGACAGCGACAATAATGGAGACCGCACCCAGCAGTACAAATACACCCGTCACTCCATAACCGTTAAGCAATACCGCGACCGCATAAGGCGCGGCGATACCGCTGATACGCCCTACCGCATTCGCCAGACCAGAACCGCGAAGTTTCGCTTCGGTCGGCCATATTTCCGGAACATAGACTGCCGAGGCGTAACAAACGTACATATAGACAAAAGTAATCAGGAAGAAACCAATTAGCGTAATCAGTAGCATGCTGGTTTGCAGTGAATAGATATATCCCAGCACGGCAATTAACACTAATAATCCCACACCCATTGTCTTTCTGGGAATTTTATCCATTACCAGCATGGCGATAAAAATCCCAAACGGCGCGCCGAACATACTCATGGTATTTAAGACAATGGAGTCTTTCAGATTAATACCCTGAGTCATAAATATTGTCGGTAGCCAATTAATTAAGGTGTACTGGACGACGTTCATGGCAATCAGAACAAAGGAACCCAAAATAACCCGCTTCAGTAATACCCCGGTTAATAATGCGGAGTACGGAACAGAACGCGGTTGTTTGCCATCATCATCGATTACGACTGGTGGCAGCGGTTTGCCGGTCTGTCGAATAACGCCATCCTCAATGACCCGCATCACCTGTTCAGCTTCCTGGTAACGTCCGCGAGATTCCAGCCAGCGAGGCGACTCAGGGAAACTGCGCCACGCAATAACAGTTGCTATGAGCGATAGCACAGCAGGAATCAACAACTGTACGCGCCAGTTCCATTCCGCGCTGATAAGTGGCGTCAGCCCCATCGCAATCAGTGAACAGAGTGGATAAGACCAGTTGCCAATAAACGATACCCGACTGGACCAGGTTCCACGATTTCGGCCTGGCATATACTCGGTAAACCCTGCAAATAAGGTCACTAACAGTGCGCCTAATCCAACTCCCATTACAAAACGGCAGGCGATCAGGAAAGTCATATTGGGTGAAAACGCGCCAACGATCATAGAAATAATATGAATCGCTTCATACAAAATAAATGCGTTTTTACGTCCGGTTTTATCGCCGATAATTCCCCCACCGAGCGCGCCGAGAAACATTCCCGCCGTCGTAATGGCAGAAAACGTGGCGGTGGTGGAATTATCGGTCCAACCAAGCTCTTTTAACTGCGCGAGAATTAATCCGCCAACGGCATTACTCCAACAAACCAGTAATCCAAAGGCAACCATCGCAAAAATCGACGTGTGCCAACGGCAGTCAGGTAGCCTGTCCAGCCTGGCGCCGCAGTGCGGTTTTGCTATTTGTTCCATGCGATAACATCCTTTTAATAAACATGTTATTCATCAAAGTCGTAAGTCATGATGACTTTAATCGCGGTTTTATCGACCATGGCGTCAAACCCTTCACGCCATTGCGACAGGCCGATACGGTGAGTGATCATCGGTTTAACGTTGATTGCGCCGCTGGCCAGCAGGCGTATAGCATTGCGCCAGGATGTGGAATCGTAGGCCATATGGCCAATGATGCTTTTATTCCACGCGGTGATATCGTTGATGGAGAAATCGAGAGGTTTAAAGCCCATACCGACGCGAACGACTTCACCATTCGGGCGCAGCATTTCGATCGATTGTTTTAGGGCGATATTGGCACCAGAGCATTCGATGACCAGCCCCAGATTGTCTTTACCGCAGATTTCCTGGCAGCGTGCAACCACATCTTCGGTCGAACCGTTAACGACAGCTGTCGCACCCAGCTCTTTGGCGATCGGGAAGCGTACGGCAACATCCTCTTCCAGCCCGACCATCACAATATTAACGGCCCCCATAATGCGCGCCATTTGAACGGAAAAGAGTCCTAATGGACCGGTACCAAAGACCACCACATCCTGGCCTGGAAGAAATTTGGATTGCTGAGCGATAGATTTGTAGGCATTGCATATAGGATCCAGTACAGCCGCCTCTTCATAATCTACCCCTGCCGGGATTTCCCACAGAGCATGGCGGTGAATTTTGAGTATTTCCCCAGGGACCAGACAATATTTAGAAAACCCACCGCCCCAGGTATTGTTGTCCAGACCTAAATTCACCTTTTCTGTACAACAAAGAAAATCGCCCTGTTCACAGGCCGGACAAACGCCGCAAACGTGCCCGCTGTTGTCAGACACAACTCGCTGTCCCACCTTCCAGTCCTTAACCTTGTCGCCAACCTGCACAATTTGACCCGCAAATTCATGACCACGAATCGAATTAAACTGCTCGGATCCACTGTCGACATTGTAGTGTTTCATGTCAGCGCCGCAGATAGCAGCAGCCTTAATTTCAATCACAACGTCATCCGGACCACATACCGGTTCCGGAACATCAATCATCTTGTAGCCGCCAAAGGCCTTGCCAAATCTTGCCAGTGCTTTCATGGAATTTTCCTTTGTGTTTAGTTTTGCATCAGTGACCATCATACTTATCCATATAATTTTTGAGGTCAACACCAAATCTTTAAAACACAGATTTTGATCTGTATTTCACAACCAAGATCACAAATAAATGCAAAGTTGAACTGAAACCCAAGTGAACGTGGCTGCCGCTTCGCTAAAATGGCGTGAACCCCTTCGCATTTTTCCTGTTATGAAACTGTTAACCTGTGGGTGCTGTTTTTTTCGCCACGCCATTTCCGTGGCGTGTTTGCTTGTTTAAATGTCAAAGAGGAACACCGATGAAACTATTGCCTTTGTTGGCAGCACTACCCCTGCTCTGCGCCAGCGTTGTTTCCGCCAGTTCACTGATGTCAGTTGGCTACTTTAATGGTGGCGGCGACGTCACTGCCGGTCCCGGTGGCGACATCAATAAACTGGATGTTCGCCAGATAACCCATCTCAACTATTCGTTTGGCCTTGTCTATAACAACGAAAAAGACGAGACCAATGACGCCTTAAAAGACGCCAGCAAACTGCATCAGATTTGGCTTTCACAGAAAGTGCAGGATGATTTGCTGAAAATTCCACAGCTGCGTAAACAAAATCCAAACCTGAAAGTTTTGCTTTCCGTCGGCGGTTGGGGAGCGCGTGGATTCTCTGGCGCGGCAGCAACGAAGGAAACACGCGCAGTGTTTATTCAGTCTGCGCAGGAGATAATTGCGAAATATGGTCTGGATGGCATCGATCTCGACTGGGAATATCCGGTTAACGGCGCCTGGGGACTGGTCGAAAGCCAACCGGCTGACCGCGTTAACTTCACCGCGCTATTAACAGAGCTGCGCGCCGCATTGGGGCATAAAAAACTGCTGACCATCGCCGTGGGCGCAAATGCAGAAAGTCCGAAAAGCTGGGTGGATGTCAAAGCCATTGCACCATCGCTCGACTACATCAACCTGATGACCTACGACATGGCTTACGGCACCCAATATTTCAACTCGAACCTGTATGATTCGACGCAATGGCCGACGGTCGCCGCAGCGGATAAGTACAGCGCCGATTTTGTGGTCAATAACTATCTCGCCGCCGGTCTGAAACCGAGTCAAATGAATCTGGGCATTGGCTTTTATGGCCGCGTACCAAAACGCGCCGTTGAGCCAGGTATTGACTGGAGCAAACCTGACGCGCAGAAAAACCCGGCTACCCAGCCCTATTTCGAGTCAGCTCAAATTGAGTTTTTCAAATCACTGGGCATCGACCTGAGCAAAGATACCTACGTGAAGTACAACGATATTGTGGCGAAGTTGATTAACGATCCGCAAAAACGCTTTAGCCAACATTGGGATGATGAAGCGAAAGTGCCGTGGCTGTCGGTACAGTCTGCGGATGGAAAAAAACTCTTTGCCCTCTCCTATGAAAACCCGCGTTCAGTGGCGATCAAAGCCGACTACATCAAAAGCAAAGGGTTGGCAGGCGCCATGTTCTGGGAGTACGGCGCAGATGACAATAATCAGTTGGCGAAGCAGTTAGCCGATTCGTTAGGCATCAAACACTGATCCCAACACCTGACACAATAGGTTATGATTAGCGCATTCCGCTGCGCCAGCTTTTGGCGCAGCTCTTCATTTCTACTGGAGGCATGAGCTTTATGGCTTTTATCCCTAAAAATTACGCCCGTCTGGAAGTCGGTTACCGGGAAAAGGCGCTTAAACTCTTTCCCTGGGTCTGCGGACGCTGTTCCCGTGAGTTCGTGTATTCAAATTTGCGCGAGTTGACGGTACACCATATCGATCACGATCACTCGAATAACCCGGAAGATGGTAGCAACTGGGAAATGTTGTGCCTGTACTGCCACGATCACGAACATTCCAAATATACGGAAGCGGACCAGTATGGTTCAACGGTGGTTGCAGGAGAAGATGCGCAAAAGGCCGTAGGCGAAGCGAAATACAACCCGTTCGCCGATCTGAAGGCGATGATGAACAAGAAATAATATCAACTGCAGGCCCGACACAGATGTTTGCCGGGCCTGGGTAATTAGGATTTAAACGTCGCAATCGGTTCTGGCGTAATACCAAACTCAACCTTCAACTGCTGCTTGCTCTTCATAACCATCTCACCGTTGGTATCAATCGTCATATGCTGTGCGTCAATATTGTTTCGCGCCTGCCATAACATCACCAGCTGTAAGCTATTCTCTTTTTGTTCTGCCGTTAGCGCTACGCCATCCGGCCATTTCCCTAGCTCAACGGCAGTCGATAAGCGCTGATAAACTTCCGGCGTCATGCTGTTGATCATCTCATCAAGATTCATGTTAAATCCACTCTCCGTAGAATAATTTGCTGAATCGTTTCTTCAACCCTTGGTTTGCTCACCGTTTTCACCATCGGTGAAGTTCAAAGACGCTGAGTTAACGCAGTACCGTTCACCGGTAGGTTTCGGACCATCCGGGAAGACGTGTCCCAGGTGCGCATCACAGTTTCCACAGCGGATTTCAATGCGCTGCATGCCGTGTGACGTATCTTTTATGTAACGGATAGCCTCATCGCTGACAGGCTCGTAAAAGCTGGGCCAGCCGCAGCCAGAGTCATATTTTGTCTCGGAACGAAATAGCGGATTGTCGCAGATCAAACAGTGATAGATGCCGTCACGTTTGTTATGTAGCAAACGTCCGGTAAATGGCGGTTCTGTCCCGTGATTCTGCGTTACGTAGAACTGCATTTCGGTTAAATTTTTTTTCAGTTCTTCTGGAGAAGGTTGATTAGCCATTTGCTCACATCTCGCTTTATCTAAACTCACATCGCGGGACAGATTCTAACAAAACATTAACACCGGAGTGCGAACTTTTGTTCTAAACTTGATCCTTGCGAAATGGCAGCCTGCAATTCGTGATCAGAATCACGTTTTTATCTTGATTGCCCTTTAAAATTCGGGCCGCCGACCCCATGTGGTTTCAAGCCCAAAGGAAGAGTGAGGCGAGTCAGTTGCGCAAAGCTTAGGCAGCAGATTGATTTGTCGCAATGATTGACACGATTCCGCTTGACGCTGCGTAAGGTTTTTGTAATTTTACAGGCAACCTTTTATTCACTAACAAATAGCTGGTGGAATATATGACTATCAAAGTAGGTATCAACGGTTTTGGCCGTATCGGTCGCATTGTTTTCCGTGCTGCTCAAGAACGCTCTGACATCGAGATCGTTGCAATCAACGACCTGTTAGACGCTGACTACATGGCTTACATGCTGAAATATGACTCCACTCACGGCCGTTTCAACGGTACCGTTGAAGTGAAAGACGGTCATCTGATCGTAAACGGTAAAAAAATCCGTGTTACCGCTGAACGTGATCCGGCTAACCTGAAATGGGACGAAGTTGGTGTTGACGTAGTAGCTGAAGCTACTGGCCTGTTCCTGACAGATGAAACCGCTCGTAAGCACATCACTGCTGGCGCGAAAAAAGTGGTTCTGACTGGTCCGTCCAAAGATAACACTCCGATGTTTGTTAAAGGCGCTAACTTTGACAAATACGAAGGTCAGGACATCGTTTCTAACGCTTCCTGCACCACTAACTGCCTGGCTCCGCTGGCTAAAGTTATCAACGACAACTTCGGCATCATCGAAGGTCTGATGACTACTGTTCACGCGACCACCGCTACTCAGAAAACCGTTGATGGCCCGTCTCACAAAGACTGGCGCGGCGGCCGCGGCGCATCCCAGAACATCATCCCGTCCTCTACCGGTGCAGCTAAAGCTGTAGGTAAAGTACTGCCAGAACTGAACGGCAAACTGACTGGTATGGCGTTCCGCGTTCCTACCCCGAACGTATCCGTTGTTGACCTGACTGTTCGTCTGGAAAAAGCTGCTTCTTACGAAGAAATTAAGAAAGCAATCAAAGCTGCTTCCGAAGGCCCGATGAAAGGCGTTCTGGGTTACACCGAAGACGACGTAGTATCTACCGATTTCAACGGTGAAGTTTGCACTTCCGTATTCGATGCTAAAGCTGGTATCGCACTGAACGACAACTTCGTGAAACTGGTATCCTGGTACGACAACGAAACCGGCTACTCCAACAAAGTTCTGGACCTGATTGCACACATCTCCAAATAAGTTGAGATGAAACAGTAATCTGTAAGAGCGACTCAGGTCGCTCTTTTTTTTGCCTGAAGAAAGGATTGCGTAATGATTAATAAAATTTTTGCACTTCCGGTAATCGAACAAATTACCCCTGTCCTCTCCCGCCGTCAGCTTGATGAGCTTGAGGTTCTTGTTGTCGATCACCCACAGGTTAAAGCTTCTTTCGCACTGCAGGGCGCACATCTTCTTTCCTGGAAACCAAATGGTGAAGAGGAAGTCCTGTGGCTAAGTAATAATACCCCGTTTAAAACCGGCGTAGCGCTGCGTGGCGGCGTACCAATTTGCTGGCCGTGGTTTGGTCCGGCTGCTCAGCAGGGCCTGCCTTCGCATGGTTTTGCCCGCAATCTGCCATGGACGCTGAAAGCTCACAACGAAGACGACAATGGCGTGGTGCTGACGTTTGAACTGCAGAGCAACGCTGAAACGCGTCAGCTTTGGCCACACGAGTTTTGCCTACTGGCCCGCTTCAAAGTGGGAGCCACCTGTGAGATGGAGCTGGAAGCTCATGGTGAGTTTGAAACCACCTCGGCACTGCATACCTATTTCAACGTTGGTGACATTGCGGCAGTGAAAGTAAGTGGTCTTGGCGATCGCCTGATCGATAAAGTGAATGATGCTAAAGAAGATGTGCTGGCTGATGGTATCCAGACCTTCCCGGACCGCACCGATCGCGTTTATCTGAATCCGGAAGCGTGTAGCGTGATTCATGATGATGCGTTGAATCGCAATATCGACGTTGTCCATCACCACCACCTGAATGTCGTTGGCTGGAACCCTGGCCCGGCGCTGTCCGTCAGCATGGGCGACATGCCGGATGATGGCTACAAAACGTTTGTTTGTGTAGAAACGGCTTACGCGACCGCTCCGCAGAAAACCACCGAAGAAAAACCATCTCGCCTCGCGCAGACTATTCGTGTAGCTAAACGCTAACACAGCTCTGCGCACCGTGCCGGATGCTGCCAACGCCTTATCCGGCCTACAAACTACACGCAGCCGTAGGCCTGATAAGCGCTGCGCCATCAGGCAGTTCCGCGCACCGTGCCGGATGCTGCCAACGCCTTATCCGGTCTACAAACTACACGCAGCCGTAGGCCTGATAAGCACAGCGCATCAGGCAGTTCCGCGCACCGTGCCGGATGCGGCCAACGCCTTATCCGGCCTACAAACTACACGCAGCCGTAGGCCTGATAAGCTGTGGGAACATCGGCATTTGGCAAATCAGGCCATATCCAGCGCGGTTTTACCTTTTGGCGCCGGATACGCCTTATCTAACTGCTTCAACTCATCTACAGAGAGCGTTATCTCCAGCGCGGCGGCATTTTGTTCGACATGCGCTACGCTTGCGGCTTTCGGAATTGCTATTACACCCGACTGGCGAATCACCCATGCCAGCAAAATCTGCGCAGCGCTAACATTGTGCGCGTGCGCGATGTCATTCACCACAGAGTTAGAAAGCAAATCGCCACGCAGTCGTCCCGCCTGGGCCAGCGGACTGTATGCCATGACCGGCATCTGCTGCTGCTGGCACCACGGCAGTAAATCATATTCAATACCGCGCGAGGCTAAATGATAAAGCACCTGATTAGTTGCACACTCTCGTCCACCGGGTACCTGCCATAACGCCTGCATATCATCATAATCGAGATTCGAGACGCCCCAACGGCAGATTTTCCCCTGCGCAATCAGTGTTTCCATGGCATCGACGGTCTCTGCAAATGAAAAATCGCCCATCCAGTGCAGCAAATAGAGATCCAGATAATCAGTTTTCAGTCGACGCAGGCTCGCTTCGCAGGCGGCAATGGCTTTCTGTCCGCCGGCATTCCATGGGTAAACTTTCGAGACTAAAAAAGCGCTATCACGCCGCCCCGTTAATGCTTCACCCACTACCTCCTCCGCTGCACCATCAGCGTACATTTCTGCGGTATCAATCAATCGCAAGCCTAGATCCAGTCCGGCCTGCAGCGCAGACACTTCATCCCGGCGTCGGCTTGGATCCTCGCCCATGTACCATGTTCCCTGCCCAATAGCAGGAAGCGATACCTGGTTTGTAAACGTCACCTGTTTCGCTGTCATCGCACCCTCCTGTGTTAATGCACCACAGTAAAGCAAAACAACGCGCATGTGTCCTGTTAGGGTGCACAAATTGCACCATCATGGATTGGAAACCGATCGTTAAGGCGAGCGAAATAAAAAGCCCGGGAACAGCAGATGTTCCCGGGCCGAAATAATACAAAATCTTAACTACGAAGTGGTTATTTTAACCGACCTAGATATTTTCCCTCTTTCATGGCGTTGATTTTTCCGTTTTTATAGACGATGACGGAAATCAAACCTGCGCTATAAGACTGAGCTTCTGCACTATTCTCATCATTTGCCGCAGGTTTGCCATTAATATAAGCAATGCCATCAGCACCACGTTTAAAGTCCACTCCAAGTTTATTCACATGCACGGGCGTGATTTTACTGGCGTGTACCGGGGCATTCGCGTCACTGACCATGGTTTTCTGTTCATGCTGTAACTGCTGGCGGTAAGCCTCGCTAATGGCATACGCAGGTGCAGTAGAGGAAGCCACCAACGCAGCGATAATAATTAATTTTTTCATACGTTACACCTTAATACTTATCGTGTTTGTGGTGATGGCTGGAATTAGTATCATTTGTGCCATACACGTTTTGCGCGTTTTCCATAGCCTGTTTTTCAGCAGCAGCATTGATTGTCGCCTGACGGTTTTGCTCCGCAATATAGCAGGCATCACGGCTCACACCCTTACTTTCGCAAGCATTCATGCGTGAAGCCTCGGTGGAACAACCAGCCAGAATCCCGCCCATCACAGCTATCATGATTAACTTTTTCATTATATATACCAGGTTTATTCTCAAAAAATCCACATGGCGTATTATATTTAATGCCATGAAGAGTTGCTGTCGCTACTTTAAAGTTTACTTAATATCTGCAATGGAATATTTAATGTCAATTTTAATTTTTTCAGATAAACACCTAAAGATGTAAAATTAAAATCAATCGATTAATTTTTGTTTTTTTCACATGAAAGTTAACTTTCGCCATGAGATAAACATGCTAAAAGAGTTATCAATAATTTTCATTGCGCTTAACAATAAGAAAATTACGCTTACCTCGATCGTAAATTTTAGTATTATCAACGCATTGAATAGCTACAAACCATTACTTCATGACAATGATTTGCTAAACCATCACGACTTTATTTCGTTCAAAAATGAATAGATAACAGGCTAATAAAATAGCAAGTATATTTTTAGTAACAGCGACAGGAATAATACGTTAAAAATTCGTTGTAGCCTGACAGAATGCCAAAACAGCACAAAAAATCAAATCTCATGTTTTAGATCAATATTCATCTCCGTCAAGCACAAAAAAGCCCGCACTGATGCGGGCTAGTGTTTGACGCGCATTAGTATCAGAACTTGTAGGTTACACCCACCGAGAAGATGCCAGACCAGGACTTATCGACCATCGGGCTGTCTTTCACTTCATCACTCAAACGCACATAACGGCCAGTGCCGTATACGTTCCAGTTGCCAAGGAAGTTATAGCTCGCGGTCAACTCCAGGTACGGATCCCATCCATCGTCAGCGTTGTAGCTTTTCAGACCACTGCGGCGAGACTCGCGATTGGACACGCCATAATAATAGTCGTTGTAGTTTTCGCTGCTGTACTGCACACCGATACCCGGCGTCAGAGTCAGCCCACCATTAGTGTAACGGTAGAGCCAAGCCAGATCCCAGATAAAGCCGTTGCTGTTATCCAGAGTATCACCCGCCAGTGCAGTACGCAGGAAACCATACTGGGTGTTATGTACATACGAGAGGCCAGCCATCATGCTGCTTTTACGCTTGTCGAGTTGGCGCAAAGCATGGCTATCGCTATCACCTGGCTTGAAATGCGTCGGATCATAGTACGCCATGATGGAAAGCTTATCTGTCGTGTCATTCCACAAATAGTAACCGCCACCCAAGCCGTGGAACCACACATTATCGCCTTCATAGGTGACAACCGGAACAGGGTAAACATCGCGGTCATACTGTTTGTATGGGCTGTTAATCACGCCGACACCCGCGCCAACAGTCCACTGGCTTTCAGCCTGTGCGGTGCTAACTGCGGTTGCGGCAAGGACGCTAAGTGCCAGAAGTTTGAGTTTGGTCACAATCCATAATTCCTTATTCAAATGTGTAGCGGTCAAAGTGTAACCGCCAATACGCTTCAGCCCAACTATTTTACGTATTCGCCCCAGAATGTAACCCCCTAATTTCTCAGCGAGTGATGACATTTTGCTTGCAGGACGATGAACACCGCATGAATCCCGCTCCAATTCTTTACATAAGATGTGCTTTTTTTGCTGATGAGTTATTGATATGCCATTGAAATTCATTTGCGCACACAGGCAAGTTTTGCAAATGCCATCTACGCTTAATTTTAGAAGGTGTATCACCGAATACGTTGATCTCCTGACCACTAAAATGGCATGAGAGTTGCTTATTTCCTCAGCAGCGACGTCGTTCAGTTTACCTCTTCAGGGGCCTCTACTATTCATATGAACGGCTCTTAACATGTGCTAAAAAACGAAAGGACGGCATACCATGAATATATTCGATCACTATCGCCAGCGTTATGAAGCTGCCAAGGACGAAGAGTTCACGCTGCAGGAGTTTCTTACCACTTGTCGGCAAGATCGCAGTGCTTATGCCAACGCGGCAGAGCGGCTATTAATGGCTATTGGTGAGCCTGTCATGGTCGACACTGCCCACGAACCTCGACTTTCTCGACTCTTTTCGAATCGGGTAATTGCACGCTATCCCGCCTTTGAAGAGTTTTACGGCATGGAAGACGCCATTGAGCAAATTGTTTCTTATTTGAAACATGCGGCTCAGGGTCTGGAAGAGAAGAAGCAGATTCTGTATCTGCTGGGGCCTGTGGGAGGGGGAAAATCATCTCTTGCTGAGCGGCTGAAGTCGCTGATGCAGAGAGTACCAATTTATGTCCTGAGTGCCAATGGCGAACGTAGCCCGGTCAACGATCATCCGTTATGCCTGTTTAATCCGCAGGAGGACGCGCAGATCCTGGAAAAAGAGTATGGGATCCCGCGTCGCTATCTCGGTACGATCATGTCGCCTTGGGCTGCGAAACGTCTGCACGATTTTGGCGGGGACATTACAAAATTCCGCGTCGTCAAAGTCTGGCCGTCTATTCTGGAGCAGATCGCTATCGCCAAAACGGAGCCTGGTGATGAAAACAACCAGGATATTTCTGCGCTGGTCGGGAAAGTGGATATTCGTAAACTCGAACACCACGCCCAGAACGATCCTGATGCCTACGGTTATTCGGGGGCACTGTGCCGCTCAAACCAGGGGATTATGGAATTCGTTGAGATGTTTAAAGCACCGATTAAAGTGCTGCATCCTCTGCTGACCGCCACCCAGGAAGGAAACTACAACGGTACAGAAGGTATCTCTGCCCTGCCGTTTAACGGGATTATTCTTGCCCACTCGAACGAGTCCGAATGGGTAACGTTCCGTAATAACAAAAACAATGAGGCGTTCCTTGACCGTGTTTACATCGTCAAAGTGCCTTATTGCCTGCGGATCTCTGAAGAGATCAAAATTTACGAAAAACTGCTTAACCACAGTGAGCTGACCCATGCGCCTTGCGCACCGGGCACGCTGGAAACGCTCTCTCGCTTTACCATTCTTTCTCGCCTGAAAGAACCTGAGAACTCGAGCATTTATTCGAAGATGCGCGTTTACGATGGCGAAAGCCTGAAAGATACCGATCCGAAAGCGAAATCCTATCAGGAGTATCGGGATTACGCCGGGGTTGATGAGGGAATGAACGGTCTGTCCACGCGTTTCGCGTTTAAGATCCTCTCTCGCGTCTTTAACTTTGACCATGCCGAAGTGGCAGCTAACCCGGTACATCTGTTTTACGTACTGGAGCAGCAAATCGAACGTGAACAGTTCCCGCAGGAGCAAGCTGAGCGTTATCTTGAGTTCCTGAAAGGCTATTTGATCCCGAAATATGCTGAATTCATCGGCAAAGAGATCCAGACGGCTTATCTCGAATCCTATTCCGAATACGGACAGAACATTTTCGACCGTTATGTCACTTATGCGGATTTCTGGATTCAGGATCAGGAGTATCGCGACCCGGATACCGGTCAGCTGTTTGACCGCGAGTCGCTGAACTCAGAACTGGAGAAAATTGAGAAGCCGGCGGGTATCAGTAACCCGAAAGATTTCCGTAACGAGATCGTCAACTTTGTTCTGCGTGCCAGAGCGAATAACAGCGGTCGCAATCCAAACTGGACCAGTTACGAAAAACTACGCACGGTTATTGAGAAGAAAATGTTCTCCAATACCGAGGAGTTGCTGCCGGTCATTTCGTTCAATGCTAAAACCTCGACTGACGAGCAGAAAAAACACGACGATTTTGTCGACCGTATGATGGAAAAAGGCTACACGCGTAAACAGGTGCGTTTACTGTGCGAATGGTATTTGCGCGTACGTAAATCGTCTTAACATAAGTGCCCGGTGGCGCATGCCTTACCGGGCTTGCAAAACAATGTTCCGTAGGCCGGATAGCGCCAGCGCCATCCGGCACTTACAGACATGGCGAACAGTTGGCAGTACGGGGGGCTTATGACCTGGTTTATTGACCGGCGTCTTAACGGCAAAAACAAGAGCACGGTAAACCGCCAGCGCTTCTTACGCCGTTATAAATCGCAAATTAAACAGTCGATCTCCGAGGCCATTAACAAGCGTTCGGTGACTGATGTGGATAGCGGCGAATCTGTCTCTATTCCGACTGATGATATTAGCGAACCAATGTTTCATCAGGGACGTGGTGGTCTGCGCCATCGCGTGCATCCGGGTAACGACCATTTTGTGCAGAATGACCGCATTGAACGCCCACAGGGCGGCGGTGGCGGTTCAGGAAGCGGACAAGGCCAGGCCAGCCAGGATGGTGAGGGTCAGGATGAGTTCGTCTTTCAGATCTCTAAAGATGAATATCTCGATCTGTTGTTCGAAGATTTAGCACTTCCTAACCTGAAGCAGAATCAGCAGCGTCAGTTAACGGAGTACAAAACGCACCGGGCAGGTTTTACCTCTAACGGTGTGCCTGCCAACATCAGCGTGGTGCGATCCCTGCAAAACTCACTGGCGCGCCGCACGGCGATGACAGCGGGTAAGCGTCGCGAACTGCATGCTCTCGAAGCGGATCTGGAAACCATCGCGAAAAGCGAACCAGCGCAGTTGCTGGAAGAGGAACGGTTACGCAAAGAGATTGCCGAACTACGGGCAAAAATCGAACGCGTGCCATTTATCGACACCTTTGATTTACGCTACAAGAATTATGAAAAACGCCCCGACCCTTCCAGCCAGGCGGTGATGTTCTGCCTGATGGACGTCTCTGGTTCAATGGATCAGTCGACCAAAGATATGGCTAAACGTTTTTATATCCTGCTGTATTTGTTCTTAAGCCGGACCTATAAGAACGTGGAGGTGGTTTATATTCGCCACCATACCCAGGCGAAAGAAGTGGATGAGCACGAGTTCTTCTACTCTCAGGAAACCGGGGGAACCATTGTCTCCAGTGCGCTGAAGTTAATGGATGAAGTGGTGAAAGATCGCTACAACCCTGCCCAATGGAACATCTATGCTGCACAGGCATCGGACGGTGATAACTGGGCTGATGATTCACCGCTGTGTCATGAGATTTTGGCGAAAAAACTGCTGCCAGTGGTACGCTATTACAGCTATATCGAAATCACTCGCCGCGCTCACCAGACCTTGTGGCGTGAATACGAACATCTACAGTCAACCTTTGATAACTTTGCGATGCAGCATATCCGCGACCAGGATGATATTTACCCGGTATTCCGCGAACTGTTTCATAAACAAAGTACGACCAGCAATAGTTAACCACCTAAACAAATCAGCCAGAGGTTATCTTCTCTGGCTGATTTATTCCGGGTGTGGTGCCTTCCGTTCAGCACGTAAAATGACCCTACATCCTTTCCACCAGCGGATAGAAATCTTTATTTTCTTTTTGCATACGCTCAAACACTTTGCGTAGAACAGTGTTGGCATCGCGCCTGAATGCTTCATCATTGCCTATTAATTTACTGGCAATATTCCAGCGCCGGGAAAATACGTCATAATCACTGACGATATCTGTCATTTCACGTTGAAATTTTGAGCTAACCTGTCTGAGCGTGCTATTTCCATCCTGCTCAATATGCGGATAAAGGAACTGATCTTCAGCAGACAAATGCGTTTTTATAATCGCACTCATGCTAACGATCGCAGTAGCAATTTCCTGCGCGTTGGATGATACACCTGCCTGGCTCAACTTACGTAAAAATGAAATTTTCTCAAGGATTTCAACATGCTGATTTTTCATCTTATCAATATTCATCCGTTTATCCTTTTTATTTTCCCTTTACAGAGCAGCAGGCAATATAGTTGAGTTGATGACGTTGCGAACGGAAGAAGCGAAACATTTTCAGGAACCGACGACGATTTTCGCTCGTGCGTAAGCCGTTAAACACAATTTTAACCGCCCCTGTAAGCCCTTCATCACGAATTAATCCGCGCGGCGACATCAGCGACATGTTGCCATTCTGCTGCAGGACCTGTTCGAACCCGCAGTTAAGAAACAAATCACGCCAGCCTTGTC
Source organism: Citrobacter sp. Cpo030 (assembly GCF_030333005.1). Taxonomy (NCBI): domain Bacteria; kingdom Pseudomonadati; phylum Pseudomonadota; class Gammaproteobacteria; order Enterobacterales; family Enterobacteriaceae; genus Citrobacter; species Citrobacter sp. Cpo030. The sequence continues at coordinate 168,995 of NZ_JAOWGT010000047.1, forward strand.
TGGTCATTGGGCTAACGTTTGATTTCACCACATCAACAAGCTGGTCCTGATCGCCCGCACCCAGTTTCTGGGCGGTGAACATAATATCGTGGGTGAGCAGACGTCCACCGGGCTTCAACACGCGATAATATTCGGCAATTAACTTCGCCTTCGCTTTGTCGGCATACATTGTCAGCATGGCTTCGTTAATCACAACATCGAAACTGTTATCCGCAAAAGGAAGAGTGTTGGCGTTTGCAGCCATCACATGAATGTGATTTTCCAGACCATTTGCCGCTACGTTATTCCTTGCGTTTGACAGTGCGGTTTTATCCATATCAATGGCGTATACCGTACAGCCATAGCGTTGAACTAACTCTATCGCCGTCGTCGCCATATTACACGCCACTTCAAGCACCTGGCTGCCGGGCGTCAGCTGAGACTGACTAAACAACCATTCTGTTGCTTCAACGCCGCCCGGACGCAGACGGGTTTTGCCCAGGCTGGCTAAAAATGTATGACCCGCTTTTTCAGTCGCGCTCATTGGCCTGTCTCCTTTCTATAAGTTGCATTATAAATACAACATTAAGAGTTAAAGGTGAAGTACGCGAATGATTTTTATTTCAAAATGTCCTTTCCCGTAGCGTTAGAGCGGATGTATGCCGTGTGATAGACTGAAGTATCAGACTTACAGGGCTGTAAATCATTATGAAATTGCATCATAAAGCGCTCAGGATCTTTATCTCCGTCAGCGTAATTGTTTTGACGTCTTCTTTTTTGGTTTATGAGCTCATTGCCAGCGATAAAGCAATGAATGCGTACATGCGCTATATCAATGAGAAAGCCGACTCCTCGTTTCTCTATGATAAGTACACAAATCAGAGCATCGCAGCCCATCTGATGCGCACATTTTCGTCCCCTCAGGGGCCTGCTTCTCTCGAACAGCAAAAAGCACTTTGCAACGCTTTCGACAGCGTTAACGGCACTCATGGGCTCAATCTCACTAAGCGTAACTATCTGCCATTACACGGTACGTTGCAGACCACCTCAACAAAATGTAGCGAACAACTTGATGACATTTTTCTGCTGCCCTCTTTTGACCGGGCGGTCAATGTTAATCGCCAGCAGAAAGATTACGGTCAGGGATTAGGGACGCTGGAGTATAAATTTCGATATTACGTCGATCTTAAAAATAACTACGTCTATTTCTATGACCTGATCGACTCGCGGAAATTTGCGATACACAACTGGTCGTTTTTGCAAAAAGGCACGCTGGGAATCGACCAGAATGATATTGACGGTATTTTTACTGGCCGCACGGTGATCTCCAGTATTTATGAAGATAACCTGACCGAGAAAAAGGTGATGAGCTTTTTAACACCGGTTTACTACGCCAATAAGCTAAAAGGCGTGGTGATGGTGGATATTAACAAAGAGAATTTACAGAATATTTTCTATACCAGCGACCGCCCTCTCGTCTGGCGTTATCTTAACGTAACCGTCTCTGATACCAGTTCAGGTAAAGAGATCCTCGTTCATAAAAGTGAAACCGATCTGTTCCGCTATGTTCACTATGAGAAGGACATACCTGGCGGTATACGTATCACCCTCTCACTTGATGTTATGTACTTTATTGTCTCGTCCTGGAAGATATTCGCGTTCTATCTACTGGCAACGATATTGCTGCTGAATATGGTCAGAACGCATTTTCGGCTGTATCACAACGTCACGCGGGAAAATATCAGTGACGCGATGACCGGGCTCTACAACCGTAAAATTCTAACGCCGACGCTCGAACAGCGTTTACAACAGTTAGTAAACTCCGGCACCCTCGTGACCTTTATCGCTATTGATTGCGACAAACTAAAAGTTATTAATGATACGTTGGGGCATAAGGAAGGCGACCGCATTATCACCCTCCTGGCCAAAGCTATTCAAACGTCCATTCGCAAAAGTGACTATGCCATCCGCCTCGGTGGCGATGAGTTTTGCATTATCCTCATCGATCACCCCAGTGAATTAACGCCCCGCCTGCTGGAGAGGATTCGCTATAACTTACAAATTATTGCGCAAGATAGATCAATCAGCTTCTCTGTCGGAATTTATAATATGCAGCCAAACGACACCATTGATGATGCCTACAAAGCATCTGATGCACAGCTCTACCTGAACAAACAGAAAAAACGCACCGATGCGTAATCATTTTTCTGACAGGATTTTCATTGTTGTACCAGGAGTAAGTCATGACGGAAGTAAACAAAGGTAACGCAACGCACCAGCGTTTAATCTCCCTGTTGTCAGAACACGGTGCGACCTACCGCGTAGTCAGCCATGAAGCCGTAGGCAAATGTGAAGCTGTCTCTGAAATTCGCGGTACCGCGCTGGGTCAGGGTGCAAAAGCGCTGGTCTGCAAAGTAAAAGGCAACGGCGTCAATCAGCATGTTCTGGCGATCCTCTCTGCCGATCAGCAGGCGGACCTGAGCCTGTTGGCTAGCCATATTGGCGGGTTGAGAGCGTCACTTGCCAGCCCGGCGGAGGTAGATGAACTAACAGGCTGCGTATTTGGTGCTATCCCACCGTTCAGTTTTCATCCGAATCTCAAGCTGGTCGCCGACCCGCTGTTGTTTGAGCGTTTTAATGAAATTGCGTTCAATGCCGGAATGCTGGAAAAATCCGTGATCATGGATACCGCAGATTACCTGCGCATCGCGAAACCGGAATTAATCCCGTTCCGCAGAGCACAATAACTGCCCAAGTTAGCAGTAAAAAACATCGCTTCGTGCGTTAGCCCAAAAAAAATCATAATCATTAAAAAAAGCCTGTTCCGTCACGCGTTTACGCGTACAGTAAGCAGGCTTATTTTTTCTTTTGGCAAGGAAACTACGATGTTTGATGTCACTCTGCTGATCCTGCTCGGACTGGCAGCTCTGGGCTTTGTCAGCCACAACACCACTGTCGCTGTTTCAATTCTGGTGCTGATTATTGTCCGTGTTACCCCTCTGAATACCTTCTTTCCCTGGATTGAAAAACAGGGCCTGACCGTCGGGATTATAATTCTGACCATTGGCGTCATGGCGCCGATCGCCAGCGGAACGCTACCGCCCTCCACGCTCATCCACTCCTTTGTGAACTGGAAATCACTGGTTGCTATTGCCGTTGGGGTATTTGTCTCCTGGCTTGGCGGACGCGGCGTTACGCTAATGGGCAGCCAGCCTCAGCTTGTTGCTGGTTTACTGGTGGGCACGGTACTGGGCGTGGCGCTGTTTCGCGGTGTGCCAGTGGGGCCGCTTATTGCGGCAGGTCTGGTCTCATTGATTGTTGGGAAGCAGTAGCCAGCCCGTTCAGATAACGGCCTGGTGTCTGTCCCAGGCCTTTTTTGAACATAGTGATAAATGCCGTGGGCGAATCGTACCCGAGCATTTGCGCGACCTGTTGTACATTGCGACCATCAATTAACGCCTGCAGCGCCAGAATCAGCTGGAGCTGGTGACGCCAGCGGCGAAAACTCAACCCCGTTTCTTTGACGACCAGGCGAGCAAGGTTACGTTCACTCATCGCAAATACGCTGGCCCATTGTCCCAATGTCTGCCATTGTGCAGGCTCTCTCGCCATCGTTGCGACCATTCTGCGAATTTTCGGGTGATCGGAAACCGGCAACTGCATTTGCTCCTGGGGTTGCTGCGGCAGTTCATCAAACAACACCTGCGTCAGCCGCTGGGTTGCCGGCTCCAGCCGTTGGGCATCCGTTTTGGATGCCAGCGCCAGAATAAGCTCCCGGCACAACGGAGCAATTTTCAGCGTGCAGCAACGATCGGGCATCACGACGGCCTGCGGCTCAATAAACAAAAAGCATAATTGTGCGCCAACGGTAACGTGGTTGCTGTGTGGAATTTCACCGGGGATCCACACCGCATATTGCGGGGGCACCATCCACATAGCATTTTCAACCTCACAAGTGATCGCGCCATGCAACGCCAGAATCAACTGGCCTTTACGGTGCTGATGCAGCGGACTAAAAAGTTCATCTTCCCGGGCCTGAATACAAAACGCCACGGCCGCATCGTGGTGAAGATCCGGTTCATATCCATCCAGCCTCAGTCCTAACATAAAAATGTCCGATTTAAGCGATAAACTGTCATTTTAGCTTGATTCATCCATTGTGTAAAAACGCTAAGGTATCGCCTCGCCTGACGATATGAGAAAAAAATGACAAATACTCCTTCCTCCCGTGGCAAGAACGCAGCGTTGCTGATCGCGGGGATCCTGATGATTGCCACCACATTGCGCGTCACCTTTACCGGAGCTGCCCCGTTGCTGGATGCAATTCGCGCCGACTACGGTCTGAGCACTGCCCAGACGGGGCTTCTGACCACCCTGCCACTGCTGGCTTTCGCACTGGTTTCACCTCTGGCTGCCGCCGTTGCGCGCCGTTGGGGTATCGAACGCAGCTTGTGTGTCGCTATGCTACTGATTTGCGCTGGTATTGCGATACGTTCGCTGCCCTCACCCGGGTTCCTGTTTAGCGGCACCGCGATCATTGGTTGCGGAATCGCCTTGGGCAATGTGCTTTTACCCGGACTGATTAAGCGTGATTTTGCTCAGCATGTGGCGAAGCTCACTGGCGCATACTCGCTGACCATGGGCGCGGCAGCGGCACTGGGTTCCGCCATTGTGGTACCGCTGGCGTTGAACGGGTTTGGCTGGCGCGGTGCGCTGATGGTACTGATGGCCTTTCCGCTACTGGCGCTGATTATCTGGTTACCCCAATGCCGCCAGACGGCCAATGCCAGCTTGAGCAACTCGCGCGCGCTGCATTCCCGCGCGATCTGGCGCTCCAGCCTCGCCTGGCAGGTGACGCTGTTTCTGGGGATCAATTCGCTTATCTACTACGTCATCATCGGCTGGCTGCCCGCTATTTTGATCAGTCACGGCTACAGCGAGTCGCAGGCCGGTTCACTGCATGGTTTACTGCAGCTGGCGACCGCCGCGCCGGGATTATTGATTCCTCTCGTCCTGAACAGATTTAAGGATCAGCGCGCCATCGCCGCTCTGGTTTCATTAATGTGCGCCGTCGGCGCGGCGGGATTCGCCATAATGCCCGACCAGGCATTGCTATGGACCATCCTGTTTGGCTTTGGCTCGGGCGCGACGATGATCCTCGGCTTGACCTTTATTGGCCTGCGCGCAAGCTCAGCGCATCAGGCTGCTGCCCTCTCCGGCATGGCACAGTCTGTCGGATATTTACTGGCGGCCTGCGGACCACCACTGATGGGGAAAATTCACGACCTCAACGATAGCTGGCTGATTCCTCTTGGCGGGGTCGCCGTGTTAGCGATGCTGATGGCGGTATTTGGTTTGTGCGCGGGGCGCAATCGGGAGATCGCGAGCGCATAATGCACAGGGCAGGTTCGTGAACAACCTGCCCGTTTTTTTATCCGCGCGCGGCGCGCAGCATCGCCTGAACTAACGGCACGGGTTTTCCCGCCAGCGCTCCGCGTTCATGTTGAAAGAGCGTGCCAACATAAAATGGATGCGTCACCAGCTCAATGGCACGAATATCACCAACCTCATCCCAACCGGTCACCCGAAGATCGCCGCTTTCAAGCTCGGCGGCAAAATCCTCCGATACGCCATAGTTGCAGTGATATCCCTCGGTGATAACATCCCGCCCGTAGGCTTTGGCAATCAGCGTATTGGCCCGCAGCTCAATATCATCCGTTTTTTCTACCAGCGAGCAGGTCAATGGTGCTATCACCATTCGACCCGTGGTGTCCGTCTCGGCGTGGCCGGCATCGCTCCAGCCCAGCACGTTGCGGGCGTACTCCAGAATCGCATGCTGAAAACCGCCGCAGGTACCCAGGAATGGGATGCTGTTTTCACGCGCGTAGCGTATCGCTATCAGCGCCCCTTCAAGATGGCGATATGGACTGCCTGGAACGACCCAGATGGCATCATAGCCAATCAAGTCCTCACTGCTGTTGATATCAGATGTAGTTAGCCAGTCGTAATCAGCCACTAATTCCAGAACGGCGGCAGCATCATCGATAGCAAGGGGAATAGCCTTGTGCGCCACAATATTGGGGCTGTAATCACCCACCAGCGCAATGCGAAGCGTATCTTTAATTGGGGAAATTTCCATTAAGCTTTCCTTGTGTCCTGACAATAAGGGACAGCATAAGGAGCCTCAGCCTACCGACTTTTTAGTGGTATCACAATCCCTTAAATTGGGAGTCAGGACAGGCAAAATGCTATAATGGTCACGTTTTACGATCTTATTTAACCGTAATAAAATTGATGAGCAATACCTGAGCGGTAGCTGAAAGGAGCGGATGAAGAGATGAAGATTCAGTGTAAACGCGTGTATGACCCGGCAGAAAAAAGCGATGGTTATCGCGTACTGGTCGACCGATTGTGGCCACGCGGGATAAAAAAGACTGACCTTGCTTTCAACGAATGGAATAAAACGCTGACGCCATCCTCTGAATTGCGCAAAGCATTCCACGCAGAACTGATCGATTTTTCACACTTTTCCGAACAATATCGCGCAGAGCTGGCTCAACAGCAGCAGGAAGGAAAGCGCCTCGCAGAGATTGCCCGACAGCAAACCTTAACGCTACTGTATGCGGCGAAAAATACCCAGCAAAACCACGCACTGGTGCTCGCTGAGTGGCTACGTCAATGCTGACCGCGTATCACTTGCCCGTTGCCGGATGATCTCTACGCCAGAGTGACCATTCATCAATCACTTCCCCGCCGGGTAGTTTGCAATCCGATCTAGCGCCTTGTGGCGTCTGTACTGGAATCAGCGAACCGCCCTTTTGTTCGCAATACACCGATGCTGGATTCGCCATGCCAACTTTTGGTGGCACAGGCGCTTCCGGTTCCGTGGTACACCCCGCCAGCACCAGCAAGCCGGGCAAAAAAATAGATGCCAGTTTCATATTTACTCCTGTTAAAAACCTTATCCTGGCAGGTTACCCCGACTTTCCATCTATCTCCATGTTTTCCTGTCAGCTATCCATTTTATGTTAACATTCTGAGCTGGATGGCGTGTTTCATCTTTCACCTCGATGTTCTATCATGCGGGCAACGTCAGCCCAATCATTACTCAGGAGCATTTCACCTCATGTCGGACATGATCCTTGCCAGAGTCTCACAATCCTTAGCTACGGAGCAGTCAGTTGAGAGTCTGGTTCGCCAACTTCTGGAGATGCTGGAGATGGTGACTGAGATGGAATCAACCTACCTGACCAAGGTCGATCTGGATGCCCGTCTGCAGCATATTCTGTATGCGCGTAATAGCCGCCAAATGCAGATCCCCGAAGGGCTATCCGTGCCGTGGGATGAAACGCTGTGCAAACGCGCGATTGAGGAAAACTGTCTGTACAGTGACAACGTGCCCGCACGCTGGCCGGAATGTACCGCTGCTCGCGCACTGGACATCACCACCTTTCTAAGTACTCCCGTTCATCTTCCGGACGGAACGTTTTACGGTACACTCTGCGCTACCAGCCGCCGTCAGCAGGCACTGAGCCAACGTGGAGAACAAGTATTACATCTGTTTGCCGGTCTGATCGCCCAGTCGATTCAAAAAGAGTCGCTGGTTGCTCAGTTACGTGAAGCGAACGCCGCGCTGATTGCTCACTCCTACACCGATGCCCTGACAGGGTTACCGAACCGGCGCGCAATTTTTGAAAATTTGGAGACCCTTTTTTCGCTTGCCCGCCACCTCAGGCAGAAGATAGTTGTTGCCTATATCGATTTGGATGATTTCAAACTGATTAATGACCGCTTTGGCCACGAGGTTGGCGACCAGTTCCTGATCCAGATTGGGCAGCGCCTGCTCCGTGAATGTAGTGATAATGACATTCTCGGTCGACTGGGCGGTGACGAATTTTTAGTCGTTCGCCTGTCAGCGGAAGATGAACTTGATCAGCTTATGCGTCTGCAGCAGGTCAAAAATCAGCTGCAACAGCAGATTTGCGGTGACTACCACCTGGGTGATATTCATCTGTATTATCCTGGTGCCAGTCTGGGTGTGGTGGAAATTGATCCGCTGGAGACTGATGTAAACTGTGCGCTTCATCTTGCAGACAGCGCAATGTATCAGGATAAAAAGCGTCAGGATAAAACCCCTTTTGTCGTACATTAAGCCCTGCTATGCTGGCTCGTCTTTAAATAACTCTGGTAGATAATCGTATGCGACTCGGTATTATTTTCCCTGTCATTATTTTCATTTCCGCTGTCGTTTTCTTATCCTGGTTTTTTATTGGCGGCTACGCTGCGCCGGGAGCATAACGATGAAAAAAACAACGATTATTATGATTGGCGTGGCGATCATCGTGGTTCTGGGCACGGAACTGGGGTGGTGGTAACCAAAATAGAGGCCACTTATCAGTGGCCTCTATTGTCTGTATGTTTACTTAGCTTTTGATTTTTCTGTAGATAAACAACACCACAATCGCACCGATAACCGCTACGACGAAACTGCCGAAGTTGAAACCATCAACTTTACCAAAACCAAAGAAGGTACTGATCCAGCCACCCACTACCGCACCGACAACCCCTAAGATAATGGTCATAAAGAATCCGCCGCCATCTTTACCCGGCATAATCCATTTTGCCAAAATCCCAGCGATAAGACCGAAAACCACCCATGAAATAATGCCCATAATTTTCCTCACTTATGTTTTTAAATTAACGATTCACTCGTTGTATAAAAGCATAGCATAGCGCTGAAAAATTAAAATTTGTGATCGTCATCACTTCATATTTTCATCTTTTTCCGATGTTTCATAAGGTTATGACTGCTGACCGGTAGGCTAAATTTTTGCCGCTCCTCGTCATTAATGTCGAATCGTCAGTCATTATCCTTAACGCTTTTGCCGTCAGCCCCGTTATTGCTGGGTTTTCACTTCTGGCACACTTTATGCTTTAACAACCCGTCGCTACGACAAATCGTAGTCCGCGGTGCTTATCGCGTGGCTGCGTCTACAATTCGCGCTATTTCAGCATTTAACAGGTCTGTTATTGATGAAAAAAATCACCAGTGTTTGCCCATACTGTGGGGCCGGGTGCAAGCTCAAGCTTGTTGTCGAAAATAACAAAATCATCCGTGCCGAAGCCGCAGAGGGTGTAACGAACCAAAATCAGTTATGCCTGAAAGGCTATTATGGTTGGGACTTTCTTAACGACACTCGCCTCCTGACTCCCCGTCTGACTCGCCCGATGATCCGTTATGAAAAAGGTGGCAAATTCACGCCCGTTAGCTGGGATGAAGCCATTCGCTACACCGCAAAACGCCTGTCTGAAATCAAAAAAGCCTATGGTCCTCGCGCCATCATGACCACCGGCTCCTCCCGGGGAACCGGAAATGAAACTAACTACGTGATGCAAAAATTCGCACGTGGTGTACTTCATACCAATAATGTCGATTGTTGTGCCCGCGTCTGTCATGGCCCTTCCGTTGCCGGGTTACAAGAAACGTTAGGCAATGGCGCCATGAGCAATTCCATCAGCGATATTGAAAACTCAAAATGCCTGCTGATCTTTGGTTATAACTGCGCCGACTCGCACCCGATCGTGGCCCGACGAGTGATTAAAGCTCGCCAGAATGGCGCAAAAATCATTGTCTGTGACCCGCGTCGTATTGAAACTGCCCGTATCGCTGACCAACATTTGCAGCTGAAAAACGGTTGCAACATGGCGCTGGTTAATGCCTTTGGTCATGTTCTTATCGAAGAGCAACTCTACGATCGCGAGTATGTGCAAAAGCATGCGGAAGGGCTGGAAACATACTGGGAAACCGTTAAGGACTATGCGCCTGAAGCCGTTGAACATTTGACCGGCGTTCCCGCACAGCAGGTTCGTCAGGCAATGCGTACATTTGCCGCAGCACCATCGGCAACCGTCATGTGGGGGATGGGCGTCACTCAGTTTGGTCAGGCTGTTGATGTGGTTCGCGGTTTATCGAGCCTGGCGTTGTTGACCGGGAATCTGGGTCGCCCTAACGTCGGCGTTGGTCCGGTGCGCGGGCAAAATAACGTGCAGGGTGCGTGTGATATGGGGGTACTACCTAACCAGTTCCCGGGATATCAGGACGTGACCGATTCCGTAGTCAGGGAAAAATTCGCCAACGCATGGGGCATTGACGTTAATCAGATGGATGACAAGGTTGGAACGCGCATCACTGAAGTTCCACACCTGGCTATCGAAGGCAAAATAAAAGCCTACTACATCATGGGAGAGGATCCGCTGCAAACCGAGGCCGACCTGGGCCTAGTCCGCGAAGGGTTTAACGCGCTCGATTTTATCGTCGTGCAAGACATCTTCATGACTAAGACAGCGGAAATGGCCGATGTTCTCCTGCCCGCCACCTCATGGGGCGAACATGGCGGCGTCTTTACCTGCGCCGATCGCGGCTTCCAGCGTTTTGAGAAAGCGATTGAACCCACCGCTGATGTAAAACGTGACTGGGAGATCATCAGCCTTTTGGCCAGCGAAATGGGCTATCCAATGCAGTATCAAAATAACCAGCAAATCTGGGATGAGATGCGCGAGCTGTGTCCGCTGTTCTACGGCGTGACCTATGAGAAAATGGGGGAAATGGGGCATGTTCAGTGGCCATGCCCGGATCTCGATAGTCCTGGTACGCCATACCTTTACGCACACAGCCAGTTTGATACCGCCAACGGCAAAGGCAAACTGTTTGCCGCACCGTGGCGAGCGCCCGCAGAAGTTCCGGATGACAATTATCCGCTGGTACTGTGTACCGTGCGTGAGGTTGGGCATTACTCCTGTCGCTCTATGACCGGTAACTGCGCAGCGTTACAAGCGTTGGCTGATGAACCAGGATATGTGCAAATCAATACCAATGATGCCGAAAAACTCGGTATCCGTCATCGTGATCTGGTGTGGGTCAGCTCGCGTCGGGGTAAGGTCATCAGCCGTGCGGATGTATCCGAGCGCATCAATTCCGGAACGGTTTATATGACCTATCAATGGTGGATTGGTGCATGCAACGAGTTGACCCAGGATAACCTCGATCCAATCTCGAAAACGCCGGAAACCAAATATTGTGCCGTAAATATCGAGCACATTAGCGATCAGAGATGGGCTGAAAAGTATGCCGCTCAATCGTATAGCGACATGAAATCACGCTTATGTGAGGCCATTGCGTAATTCCCCACCATCGCCACCTGAGTCTGGTTACCCAGACTCAGGTCTTATCTCATTACTTTACCAGGTGAGGTTCACTGAAACGGATGGAGGCAGATTCCTCCTGCATATCCCGCTGCATAAAACCGAGGTTCATCAGAAACAGGCCAGCCATAAACGGCAGTTCGTACAATTCTTCAATCATATCGCCATATTGGGCATTGTGCAGGAAGATGGGAGCCAGCAGACGATGATGCTCTACCGTATCGGAAATCAAAAATGCGCAGGCGGTGATCGCCAGCAGCCAGAGCGGTAGCGGTTCATTACGCACACGTCGGACAATATCCAGGCGTAAGCGCTTCGACAACAGCACCGGCAGAATAATCATGGAAATCATTACAACAGAGATAGCTCTGAACAGAAGTTTAGGCTGCTCCGGGAAATAGTCGCGGCCCCAACTGGTGCTTCTCCCCAGCAATACCAACCACCACGCGGCTGCCCAAAGCCAAAATTGCTTCTCGCCTTCAGGTCGTGATAAAGGCCGAATATAGCCAAGGGTAAATACCGCACCAAACAGTAGCCATAGCGCCTGCCCATTTTCGATCCATCTGACGACAGTGCCGTTAAGCAGCGGAAGATTCCAGTTCGCGGTGAACGGGATCGCCACAATGACCAGTCCTAGAATAAGTGTGGGGAATGTAATTTGGGTATTCAGTTTCATAAGCGCGATGTTCTGTATTGTTACTTTTTTGCGATCATAACTCCTGTGAATGATCGACAATTAGCATTCAATGCGGATTTCTTAAGGTATTCTTAAGGAATCTTTTTTCGGACATCACTACGTTCAACACAAATAAAATAACCGCACAGCGCCGTCAAAACGCTGTGCGGTTAGTACATTAAAATTCTTTGTATTCAATCAGTAAGAGTATTTAATACCTACCATCCGCAGACTTCATGCTCATTCTCGGTATCGTACGAACGAACGGTATTGACCAAGTCTTTGACCACTTCTGCTGCCACATCCGGCACCAGTAATGTCATCGGCGCTTCTGTTTCATAATCAACAGAAACACCGTTGCTGTTATTGGTCACGGTTACGGTATAGGTTGCTTTGCCCATGATTTACTCCTTGCCGGTGCGCACGACTTTTCGTTGATTTGCACTCTCCATCAGAACTTCCGGGGCAACGAAAAAATCGATATTAAAGTAAGTGTCGTCGGTCATCACTTCGATGTTATGCCATTTTTCCGGCGGAAAAACGCCAAACTGACCGGCTTTAATAACCATCACCTCTACTGGCTCCGGACTGTGTTCATCGGCGTATCCGAGATATTTGACCGCCCCCTGCATAACCGAAAGTCGTGGATAAACCCCAGCACGAGTTCCTTTATCAAGGTGGCGTTCGAAAATTCCGGCAGGCGCAGTTTCTTTGTTCCAGAATGGTGTAGAGCGTGTATGGATATGATTCTGTGGAATTTGAAGCATTTTTCTTCCCTTTTCCAGTCGACAACCAGCGAGTCTTATTGAATCGCTGCTGTACACAGGGTACGCCTCAAAATATACATTTAAAATACCATTTATTGGTTATAACCCTACAATTATAAATGACAAGCAAAGCGTCATATTGAAGGCCCGCCGCAACCAGCGGGCCAATGGCATCACGACTGAAGCGTGGCCAGACGAGCGGCAAAACCAACGAAAATCAGGCCGATTAGGGAATTACCCACTTTGGCCAGTTTTTTCTTCGTGCGAATATACTGCGTCACAAACGCGCCGGAGAAAATAAGGAAGCTCAGATAGAAAAAGCTCACTACTTCAAGCGTAATGGCCAAAATAAAGAATGACAGCCCTGAGTGCGGTGCATTGACATCAATAAACTGCACAAAGAACGAAACATAAAACAAAATAGCTTTGGGATTCGTCAGGCTCAGAATTAATGCTCGCTTAAAAATAGCGCCAAACGGGACTTCCTCAGGTGCGGCGTCGCTTGCTTTCGATTTCAGTGTCGCATACAGGATCTTCGCACCGAGGTACAGCAGATAAAACGCGCCAAGATAGCGAACGATATTGAACAAAACAGGCGTTGTTTTGATCAATGCGGCAACACCGGCATAGGCCAAAAACATCAACACGGCATCACCGATAAACACACCGCTTGCGGCGAGATAACCACCCTTCACTCCCCGACCGACGCTGTTCTTCAACACAAATATCGTATTTGGCCCCGGTACCAACACGATAAAAATGGCTCCCACCAGATACGTCCAGTAATTCAGAACTCCATACTCTGCGAACACGTTAACCTCTTCCTGAAAAAACACATGCACTTGCTGCGATACAATATGCTAACGAATGCATCGGGTGATGGAAAGAAAAGGTTATGAATTAAAAAACCCGCCACTGGTGACGGGTGTGTACAGATAAGGTTAGCCCGGATTAATGGTGCAGCATCTCATCCACAACCTCTTCTCCCTTCAACTGATAAGGGTAATAGGTAGGCCAGTTTTCCATCTCTTCAAGCAAGGCTGCCTGCGAGGTATTTCCCATAAAGATATGGAAGTGGCTCGATTTACGCGGCGCGATAATATGATCGCTAAATTGCACATATTTTGGCGCTTTGCTGTCAGCAGCTTTACACTCAAACAGATACCGTACACCTTTCTTGCCTGATTTATAATTTAGGATCTTATATCCGGCATAGTCGTATTTACATGATGCAACCTGATTCCCGGTATGAAACTCCATCACGCCATTTTCAATACCGATAGTGTCTACGTTGGTTGCATAGCCTGTACGGTAATACGCTTTGATTTGTTCTGCCGTTTTGCTTTTATCTTTCTCCGCTTTCTTTTTGAACACCGGATCAAGCTCGCCGCTGACCAGATACGGATAGACAGATTGCCACATGCCATCCCAGTCGGTCAGCGCCCTGTTCTGCACCTGGTTGTCATCAAATACCCCTTCAGACGCCTTTTGTTCTGCTTCACTCATTGGCGCACCATGGGAATGATGACCATGCGCCAGAACCGAACTACTGACTAAAAGCATCCCCAGAGCGATTGTCAGTTTCTTAAAACGAATAGCCAAAATTTCACCCTCAAATCAATTGCGAGTGAAATGTTATAATATAACATCACATTTAAATCAACGGCGTTGTGAAACATTTAACCGCTCTGGTGCGCGATTTTCCAACGGCTGTCAAAATGGGCCTGATACTGCGCAACAACGGCAGGTTCGTCACGAATAACTAACACATTTTCAGAGTTAGCAAATTCTGCGGATTTGGCAAAGTTGAACGAACCGGTTTCCAGCGTGTCGCCATCAATAATCATTACCTTGTCATGCTGGATGTGGTAGTGACCATCCAGTTGAACATCAACCCCATTCGCGGCAGCAAAAGCGATGGCCTTCTGGCTCACCTTACCCTGGTTTCGTTTCTTATCGATAACAGCCCGAACCACAACGCCTCTCTTTTCAGCGTTGACCAATGCATGAACAATATCTGCAGACTGAAATGAATAAGCCATCATATCGATGCTGTGCTGCGCATGGTTGATTGAATCCAGCACTAAAGCCCGAGCCGATCCTTCCGGTGAAAAACCCACCTGAATGGAAGCATGTGCTGCAAAAGCACCCGCCCCGTACATTAGCGCAGCCACAGCGATAGTTTTTACGATCACGTTAGTTATTTGCCTGAAATGCGAAAGAGACCTAAGAGAGTAGCGCTCGCGTGCAGATCTGATCAAGCAGTGCCTGCTGATGACTGATAATGAGCATACCCAATGGCCGACGCTGAGATTCTTCAAGCAGCAGCGCCCAGATATCCCGTTGAATAGAAGGATCAAGCTGGGCAGTAATTTCATCGGCAATAAGAAAACGTGTCCGCGGGTCCAGCGCGCGAAGTAAAGCAATTCGCGCCAGTTCACCACCAGAAAGTTGTCCGGGACGGCGGGTTAACCACTCTGGATTGATGTGAAGACGGGTAAGCATTGCAGCAGCCGGTCGCCATGCATCATACACCGCATCACCGGTGCTGCGTCGGGGGTTAAAAGTTAATTCCGGATGCTGTGGCACCAGTTGCACCGGGCAATACTGGTGCATCGGCAAAGGTTGGTCATCAACCAGAATGTCACCGGAAGTTGGTTTCTGCCAGCCCGCCAGCACGCGTCCCAGCGTCGTTTTGCCAGTTCCACTGGGCGCACAAATCCCAATACGTTCTCCAGGGCGTAGAGAAAAGGTCAGATTTTGCCACAGAACCTTTTCCCCCTGACGGATTGTTACATCACGACAGCACAGCATCGCGCTCTCCAAAAAGTTGATTTCTTTCAGGCAGCGCCCGCCATTGTCGTTGCAGGTGTTCGCTAATCTCTCCGCGTAACAGCTGTTCCCGGCTGACGTTATCCGACACCCTTCCCTGATGCAGAGCGACAATACGATCCGCATGGCGGGCCGCCAGCGTGAGGTCATGCGTTACCCATAAAACGCCAGCCCCTTGCTCACATTGCTCACGCAACTGTTCAAGCAGTTGATTAGCGAGAGGTGCATCAAGCCAGGCGGTAATTTCATCCGCCAGAATATAGCGAGCCTGACTCAGAGACGCGTGACAGGCCAGAACACGTTTTGCCATACCGCCTGAAAGCTGACGCGGAAAAGCATCTAATACGCGACTTTCCAGTCGGCTACGCTGGAGCAATCGTTCAATTTTTCCGGCACTCCATTGCTGGTCAGAAAGCTGGCATGCCCTGCGCAGATGCTTTTCAATCGAGAGCAGCGGGTTAAGTGCCTGAATACCTTGCGGGACGTAGCTAAAGGTATTGCCACGACATTTGCGAATGTCATCACTGTCCAGCGTTTTACCTTCCAGGGTAATAACGCCGTTGAAACGCAAATTGTCTGGTAAGAGATCGAGCAGACATTGCAGCAATAGGCTTTTACCTTCTCCACTTCCTCCAACTAGCGCCACCATCTGACCAGGCGCTACGTCGAAAGAGATATCCTGCAACAGCGAAGACCAGTTTTTCGCGCCGTACCAGCGATAACGCGCCACGTCCAGTGAGACCTGCCTTAAACTCAACATGCGTCACCTCGTAACCATAAACGATGCACCGCCCTTGCGAGCTGATCGAATAACATCACCAGACTGAACAGCATCAGTCCAGGAAACAGCACTAACCACCAGTCGCCATGACTGATAAACCTCAGCGCATCCGCCAGCAGCAGGCCCAGCGACGGTTCATGCGGTGCCAGTCCAAAACCGAGGAAGCTTAACGCCGCGCTGTGCAACACTGCATGGGGAAACATCAGCAATGTTCCCGTTAGCCACTGGGGTAACAACGCCGGTAGATAGTGATGCCGCCAGCAGTAAAAATGGCCGTGCCCCAGACGCCAGGTCAACGTCAGATAGTCACTGTGGGCCACGCGCTGCGCTTCAGCACGCAGGATTAGCGCCAGACGCGGCCAGTGCGTTAATGCAACCGCCATGATTACCCCGTTTTTCCCGCCGCCCAGCGTAAAACAGATCAAAATAAGCAACAGCAGATGCGGCATCGACAGCATGGCATCAGTTATAAGGCGCATGAGCACATCCAGACGCGGATGTATGCGCGAAACCGCCGCCATCATTAACGCAATCAAGCCACTGCACAACGCCGCACCAATACCAATTTGCAGACTGGTTAGTGCCCCCTGAAAACAACGGATCCACAGATCGCGACCAAGATTATCGGTGCCAAACCAATACATCGCATCAGGTGGAAGATGACGGGCAAGCAGATTAACGCTCAACGGATTATCCAGCATTGCGGCACCATATACTGCAATGAATAACAGGCAGCTGAAAGAGAACAAAAGACGAATTAGCGTCGGCGTCGGGTTATAAAGCATCAGGTCGTTCCAGAGCACGGTTCAACATACGGACAAGCCAGGTAGACAGCGAATTGCCAATGAACACCAGTACGGTACTGAACAACACAATCCCCATCAGTAACGGCAGATCGCCGCGTAATCCGGCATCAATGGTGGCCTGCCCCAGTCCTGGATACGCGAAGACTTTTTCGGCCAATAGTGCACCTCCCAGCAGTTCTCCCAGTGAGGCAAACTGCAAACACAGCGCAGGCGTAATTGCATGACGCAGAACCTGATGGCGTAACAGTGACCAGCCTTTATCTCCCTGGGAACGTGCAAAACGGACAAATTCGCTTTTCATTACGCTGGCGATGCTTTCCCGCGTATGAAGCGTAATTTGTCCCAGTCCCAGCAAACTGAGCGCGCAAACGGGAAGCACCAGATGGCGCAGACGCTCGGGAAGCATGGCCATATCGCCGCTGTTACCCGGCTCCCATGCGCAGCAGACCGGAAATACCGGCCAGCGCACGGCAAATAACGCCAGCAGCAACATGCCAATCCAGAAGGTTGGCAACGAGGAGAGCAGATAGCTGAGGCGACAGATTGCTTTGTCCGGCCAGCGATTCAGGTAGCGACCCGCGACAAACCCCATTGCCGTTCCCAATATGCCGGAGAGTAGCCACGCGCCGCCAAGCAGCGCAAACGAGGTGGAAAAGCGTTCCTTGATCACGCTGGCAACCGGCGCATTAAACAACATGGAATAGCCGAGATCGCCCTGCAATACCCGTAAAAACCAGTGACCAAAACGCTCCCATAGCGGCTGGTCCAATCCCCAGCGAGCAGCAATGCGTGCATATTGCTCCGGCGGCACATGCAGGAGATCGTTGCCAATATAAGCGCGAATCGGATCGACTGGAGAAAAGCTGAGCAGCACAAAAGTGCCAGCCGCAACCAGCACTAATAACACTATCAGCCGTAGAAAATGGCCCACAACAGACTTCATCAACGGCAGGTCCAGGTCCATTCGTCCAGATTATTGAGCAGTGACCAGCTACCGTGAATCTCCGGTGCGCCTTTGCCTAAATCAATACACGGATTTGCCAGGTAGGTGTGCTGAATATTCAGCAGCCATGCCCAGGCAGCATCGCCCTGCACGCCAGCCCCTTGCTTGCCATCCCACTCCACCTGTTGCCAGAAAGGCAACGCCTTTTGCCAGTCTGGGGCGTCGATAGCCTGTTTAAGGTGCTGTTCAACAACAGGATTGCTGTAATAGCCTGGGTTGTAATATTCCACGCCCGCGGCCTGATTACTGTAATGATGGAAAAGCTCCATCGGATCCAGGCTTCCCCAACCAAATAACGTCGGGTTCGCATGCATGTGACGTTCAACGGTTTCCCAGCTTCCCGATTGCAGCGAGATCTGAATACCCACCGGCTCCAGCATTGCGCGAACAGCTTCGGCTAAATCCCGGCGCGTACTGTCACCGCTGGCGTACCATAAAGTCAGTCGAGCCTCTTTGCCGTCTTTCACTCGCACGCCATCTTTACCTACCTTCCAGCCGGCTTCTTCCAGAATCGTACGTGCTTTTTCGCTATCACCATCTTTGAACGCAACGGATTGCCCCTGCCATGGCAGCCCTTGCACTGCGCTATATGCAGGAATCGCATGACCTTCCATGACCTGATCGGCAAGCTGCTTACGGTCGATGGCATAGTTGATGGCGCGCCTGATGGCAACATCGGCAGTGATATCGTTCCCAATCGGATAGCCATTGGCATCTTTTTTACCTGCAGGAACCATCGGGAACACAATGCCCCGGTTTTCCACGCTATCGCGTACCCAAAGTTTTAAATTTGTCTGCTGAGGAGCGACCGCCATCGACGGCGCGATACGTACGAGTCCCAGTTGGCCACTGCGCGCTGCGGCATAAGCGTTATCTTCATCAAGGAAGACAAACACCAGCTTACTGAAATCATTTTTCTTACCGGCATACCAGGGGTTCGCCTCAACGATCAACTGCTGCCCCGGCTGAAAACTCACCAGCCGATAAGGACCCGCGCCAATCGGATTTTTGGCAAATGTTTTTTCGTCATACCGTTTCGCCGGAACAATACCCAAAGAACCCAGCACATTCACAAAGGTGCTCTGTGGGCTATTTAGCGTAATTTCTACCGTACGGTTATCTTTCAGGCTGGCATGGGTGAAGTTTCCCATGTCGATTTTGCCGCCGCTTTTTGCTGCTTTGTTATAGGTGAACACCACATCTTCAGCGGTTAGCGGGGAACCATCAGAGAATTTAAGGTCAGGTTTTAACGTCAATGTCCAGGTTTTGCCGTCTGCGCTGGTCTCTACTTTTTCCGTCAGCAGGTTTCCCCAGCTCATATCTGCATTTTGTTTTAATAATGGTGCATGCAAAAGCAAATAGCTGCCATGACTCCAGCCCAGCATCGGGTCAAACCCTTCCGTTGGTTCTGGTCCAATTGCCAGTTTTAACGTCTGCCCTTCGCTCGCATTTTGCGCGGCAAGAAGTGGTGAGGTTAATGCGAGAGTCAATGCGCACGTAAGCAGTGCCAGCTTGCCTTTGATCATTATGTTATCCAGATTTACGTTATTTTTATGCTGCATAACGATTTACCGACGTTAAGCAGTCTCCTGGGGAAGGGATTATGGCGGACAGAAATGACGAAAAAAATGATGCGGCGCAGAAAAGTATGACGATTTTCTAAAATTATCATACTTTTTTCTGATACTCCGTTATGAGTACGATGTGAATCTCAGAAAATTGATTAATCCCTCGCCATTTATTCACAGGGATATTAATCCCGAACTAATAATTGCCTGTGCGGACTATTGTTCCTTCCTGCTAATTCCTTATCTAAAACTCATGACAATTTATGTATATTTATTCAAGAAAAACACCAGAAGTGACAAGTTATGTAAATTTGTAATGATAATTATTTGTATTATCATTTCCATCAATTATCTTACTGCCTTTGAATTTTTAACAAAGGAAGTTTGACTATGCGTTTAAAACCTGTTGCCTCTGTCGTTCTGTCCTGTTTAGGATTTTCCAGCCCCTTGGTATTTGCTGAAGATGTCATGGTGGTAACCGCTTCTGGTTATGAAAAGAAAATCACCAATGCCGCCGCCAGCGTCTCTGTTATTTCGCAGCAAGAGTTACAAACCAATAAATATAATGACTTAGGTGAAGCCCTGCGTTCTGTTGAAGGGGTAGATGTTGAAAGCAGCACCGGTAAAACCGGCGGTCTGGAGATCAGCATCCGTGGCATGCCTGCCAGCTATACCTTGATCCTGATTGACGGTATTCGTCAAAACGGCAGCAGCGACGTAACGCCAAACGGTTTCTCTGCCATGAATACCAGCTTTATGCCCCCACTGGCGGCGATCGATCATATTGAGGTGATCCGCGGCCCGATGTCGACGCTTTATGGGTCCGACGCAATCGGTGGCGTGGTGAATATCATCACCAAAAAAAGCACCGATAAATGGAGCACTTCCATCAATACCGGCGTTAACCTGCAAGAGAGTAATAAATGGGGTAACAGTACGGTCGCCAACTTCTGGTCAAGCGGCCCGTTGATTGCGGGCGTATTGGATATGCAGGTTCGGGGGAGCACAACCCAGCGTCAGGGTTCCAGCGTCACCTCCCTCAGCGATACCTCCTCCACCCGCGTACCTTATCCTACCGAGTCGGAAAACTATAATATTGGCACGCGTCTCGACTGGAAAACCAACGAAAACAATACGTTATGGTTAGATCTCGACTCCGCCAGACAGCGCTATGACAACGATGACGGGCAGTTGGGCAACCTGACAGGAGGGTATGATAAAACGCTACGCTATGAGCGTAACAAAGTGACCCTCGGCCACGATACAGCCTTAACGTTCGGCACCTGGAAATCCTCCCTCGGCTGGAATGAAACCGAAAACAAAGGCCGGCAATTGGTATCTTCCGCACTCACGCCAGAGAACGCAGGCCGGGCCGGTGACGCGCGTGAACTGAAGAACACCAACGTCATTCTTGACTCAGTGCTGCTGACGCCATTAGGTGATTCACACCTCTTAACCCTTGGCGGAGAATACTGGGATGCACGGATGAAAGATGGTGTGGTGCTGGCCAATACCGGCGAGACGTTCCATCAAAAAACGTGGGCAGCCTATGCGGAAGATGAATGGCATATTCTCGACTCGCTGGCCTTAACCGCAGGAACACGCTATGAGCATAACGATGTCTTTGGCGGTCATCTCAGCCCGCGTGCCTATATGGTCTGGGACGTTTCCGACGCCTGGACGCTCAAAGGCGGCGTGACGACAGGATATAAAGCACCATCACTAAGCCAGTTGCATAACGGGATCAGCGGTGTAACCGCACAGGGAACGGTGAATACGGTCGGTAACCCGGACCTCAAACCTGAGGAAAGTATTAGCTACGAAACCGGGCTGTATTACGAGAACGACGCCGGGCTTAACGCCAACATTACCGGCTTCTATACCGAATACAAAAATAAAATTGTCTCATATTCTATCGATGATAATACCAACAGCTATACCAACAGCGGCAAGGCAAGGACCGATGGCGTTGAATTTGCCAGCACCTTCCCTCTATGGTCGGATGTGCTGACCTTATCTCTCAACTACACCTACACTCAGAGCAAGCAAAAAGATGGTGACAATAAAGGCGCGCCATTAAGTTACACACCAAAACATATGGCTAACGCCCGTCTGAACTGGCAGGCAACGGAAGATATGAACGCCTGGCTCAGCGCACGTTATCGCGGCAAAGCCCCACGCTTTACCGAAAATTACGACAACCTTAGTGCGGTACAAAAGGCCGTCTATGACGATAAAGGCGCTGATTTAAAAGCCTGGACCGTTGTCGACATGGGGATGTCTTATAAGCTGACCAAAGATCTGACGCTTAATACGGCGGTTAATAACGTGCTGGATAAAGACTTTAGTGAGGTCAAATTGTACCAGGTGGGCCGCAATAGCACCTACGCAGGTGATTATTATCAGACTGCACAATCCACTACCGGATACGTAAACCCTGGTCGTAACTACTGGGTATCTTTAAATTATCAGTTCTAATTTTATAAGATCCTGCTGGTCGGGGCACACTAATACCCCGACCAGCAGAATATTATTGAGAGAAGACACAAGATATAATCATCATCTTATTTTAACATATAAGAATATTTAAACAATTAATACAGAAATACCCCTTCCTGCACCATTAGATATAATGCCAAAACAATAATCCCGACGATACCGCCTAAAAACAGGACTGCGGCAATCGCAAGCTGATTGCGATTTGTGTTCTTCGCTTTGCTTCGCACATCCAACTTATTTTTCGCCGCTTTGTGACTTGAATCACGCTCCATCGCGAATGTTATATCTGCCATACCATTATCCAGTTGCTGTATATGAAAACACAAATAACCACCACATCGATAAGGGTATAGATTTTAAATAACAGAATCCGAGATTTGCCTCACGATAAAGATAATCGTCGGATTTTTGCTACCGAAGCAGATTTCATGCTCACTTTTCATCAATTAGGTTATCTTGTATTTATTCGACAAAAACCTTCACTTTAGGCTTTGACAGCAGAATCATGACGAACTCAGTGAAGGTTACTGGTTTATAGAAATAGTACCCTTGCAGGAAAACAATGTTGTTTTTGTTGAGATAATCAAGCTGAGCCTTCGTTTCAACCCCTTCAGCAACGATGCTTAAAGACAGCTTGCGCGCCAAATCGAGAACACAATCCAAAATTCGGGTTGAATCGGGAAGCTCATTTACCCTTCCCACAAAGCTCTGATCGATTTTAATGTAATCAATGTGCAGGTCATGCAAATAAGAAAGCCCAGAATAGCCCGTACCAAAATCATCCAGCGCAATCACAAAGCCATTCTCATGCAGGATATTGAGCCTCTGCACAAGATCTTCATCCACATCTAACGGCTCGCGCTCAGTAACTTCGATTACCAGATTGAGGTCATCGCGGTTAAAGCTATCCCTGTAATGCAGGCACTCCTGCACGAATGTAGGGGATGTGATATGGGATGCGCTGAAGTTAATGCCGACATGGAAGCCGGATGGCAGTTTGCTGGCAATGGCGTTCATATTCGCCGCGACCTGCCTCATCAGACTTTGAGTTAGTGGCACTATCAGGCCTGATTTTTCCGCTACAGGTATAAAGGAAGCAGGAGAAATATACCCGGCTTTTGGATGTTTCCATCGGGCCAGCACTTCAACACCGCGTAACGTCCCCTCGCGACCATTTACGATAGGTTGATAAAAAGGCACGATCTCTCCTTTTACTATCGCCCTGCGCAACGTTTCTTCAGGGGTATCGTTCTTGTTCAGATATTTATCAATGGCATAAGCGGCTGCAAAAGACATTAACAGGATAAAAACCAGAATCCCTGAACCCTGTGTAACCAGTCTTTTTGCACTAAACAGTGGCGGTTTATTATAAATAATACTGAACGGATACTTTGCGGAATTAACTTGACCAGACGCACGTGCGCTTGTTGTAACGGTTTTTACATCGCCCAATAAACCGAGTGCTGCGTCACCCACAAGCAATGAGTATGCTACTCCCTTTAACGGAACTTTCAGAGCCCCTCGAATATGCACCCCACTAATAGTGACAATAATACGACTGGTTTGAAAACGAGTTTGATACAGCAGAACAGGTATCTCGTTTTCCGTATTTCTTGCGGGAGTCAGCAACAGATTTGTATCAGCAATTACGGGGATTTGCTTAAGTAAAATCCTATTCCCCGGCAATGACGTACACCAAACCTTCCCCTGCCGGATAATGATCAGCGTTCGCAAATGAGGGCGAAGTGCAGCTTCGGTTCCAAGTTGGTATTGTCCCTCCAGATCACATTTTTTTTCAGCAATATGCCTTGCGGTACGGGTTGCCTGGAAAGCTTCATCAAGTATGTTATCCATATTTTTAACGGCATATCGGGCTCCTCCAAGGGTTTCTGTCGAAGATGAATACCAAAGCTGCATATTAAGAATAAAAACACCGATCAAAAAAAGACACACCGCAGCGGTTACCGGTAAAAGTGCTTTGCGCATTCTCATGTCCTGTAGCGAAAACTGATCAGTCGTTGCGATGAGCATTGACGTGTTCTAATTTATCTCTACAGAGCATGGTAGACAGAAACAAAAGTCGCCATGCGTCGAGTCACATTTCCAAAACCACAACATAACAAATTGATTTTTAAATAAAATTATCCTTGAAGAGATCAAGGCAATAGTGACATCCCTCTTTCCAATTTTGTTATCATATACATGTACTAATAAGAGGTAAGAAAATGAAAATCTTTATCACAGACAATGACGGTAACCTCATTCCTGTTGACGGGAAAAGCGTCGTGATCGAATTGAATAGTGGCGGAACCATCGAGATCGCCGAGGAGTACAGCCGGGACGATGTTCCTGAAGGCATTAATCTGTGGGGCGGACGAGAACCCTCCCCTTCACTCTCTTTCGAGGAAATCAAAGCCAGAACAGAAGGCCTGGGCGTTTATCCCATAGCAGCAAACGCTCTGCATGTATTTCCGTACAAATTTTCAGCAAAAGAATAATTGCATGCACCAAGTGCGCACGCGTATATGGGCTGCGCGCAATTACTCTCATGGCTCCGCTGTCCGTACCAAAAGGTCAGACCAGATTGAAGTGATAAAACCGATCGTGCACACTACACGCTCTCATGACTAACAATAGGTTATAATCCTGATGGATCAGGTTGACGTTCTTGAAAAGATGTTTGAGCAAGTGAGAAAGGAACATAACTTTCCGTGGTTTTACTCTGAACTGAAACGCCAGAATATTGCTTATTATATTTACTACCTAGCTACTGATAACATTAGAGTTGTTACAGAAAATGATGAAGTAATATTAATAAGAGGGAAAAGAGACTTATTGAAAGTCAGCACAAACAAGAACCCGGAACAAGTAAAAAAAGCAGCCCAGATTCATTATTCCGGGAAATCCACATTTCGCGAATATACTGCAACACTTATCAATGCTGGCGTTTTCCGATGGGTTACGGATGTCAATGATAACAAACGGCATTACTACTCTGTTGACGATACGCTTTTATACATGGAAGATGTTGAGAACAATAATCCATTAATATAATGATAGTTGAACTAGTAGTCCGGTTTCTTACACTCAGCCCCGTAGAAGCAGGCATAAGGGACAAACCCGCATGAAAGATCACCACATCGGGCTACAGTCATAGTTAATGCGGAACACTGCGGCGACATGACGCATGATAATGTCACTGTACTGTGCTTAATTGATTGGACACCCAGGTAAAAGAAATCCGCAATTAAGCTGGCTCAGTTAATTCAGGCATTGCGTCCTGATGTACTCCTGCAGACAGTTATCTTCGCCGTGTTCTTACCTACCATGTCGACGTAGTAACCTCTGTACCAGAACTTCCTGTTCCTGTATTTAAACTTCATATCACCAAACTGCTCATACAACATCAGATTGCTTTTACCTTTCAGATACCCCATAAAGCCGGATACGCTCATTTTGGGCTGGATTTCCACAAGCATATGGATATGATCTGCACAGCTTTCTTAAGATGCTGCCTATCGCCCTACGTTTCTACCCGTAGAATGTTTGTCTTCGGTATTTGGGCGCAAAAACTATATGATATTTACAGTTCCATCGGGTGTTCGCTAAGCTCTTTTCGCCCCCCATTGGGACCCCCTTTTGATTTCTTGTTTAACCCTTGCAGTTGCCAGACCGCAAGGTGTTTTAACAAATCAAAAGGGATATTAATAACTGGCCCAAAGCTGAAAGCTTTCCGGAACCCCCAGCCTAACTGGGATTTTCTGTGCACAAAAAAGCGGGAACCTCTCGGCTCCCGTTCTCATACAACCCAGAATCTGGATTACATATTTTCGATGATCGCGTCACCAAACTCTGAACATTTCAGCAGCTTAGCGCCGTCCATCAGACGTTCGAAATCATAGGTTACGGTCTTGGCGTTGATTGCGCCTTCCATACCTTTAACAATCAGGTCAGCCGCTTCAACCCAACCCATGTGGGGCGCAGCATTACATTGTCAAAATCACAGCAACCATCTGATAAAGCTGAAATTATCAGGCTTTCTACTTTCAAAAACAGTCAGTAACTGCCTTTTACAACTCATTGATTATCTAAACTTTGTTTTTAGTTTTGGGGAAGAGTTTTAAACAACAATCCAAGTTTTTCACGCCAGCGCTACCGCTATTAGCAAACTTGGATGGTAAAGCTTTTATTGCCGCTGAGGTCCGCTATGAGCTGTGAGTTCAACGGGTCGAACGCTAGCCTTAATCAACGGGGAGCATGTTATTTAGACTGATGGTTTCTTTTTATCCGTAAAAAAAGCCTCCGATGATGGTTGGAGGCTGTAGAAATTATCCTACTACTTCTTTCACATGCTTCTTTAAATTTCAGATTATGTTATTGTGCTGTGAAACTTATCCAAATTCTCTTAATAACTTCAGTCGATAAGCCAAATCTTATTTTGCATAGCCCTGAAACTGGTTTTTATCATCCATCACAGCAATCTTGCCATTTACATAAACGACATACGAAAACAGCCCTTGCTGATATACAGTCGCCTCCGTATTCGTTTCTGATACCGCTGCTGGTTTACCATCTACTGTAAGGCCATTCTTAGTTACTTCTAACTTCATTCCCTTCCACTGTTTCGCACCTGATTTTTTTGCTGAGTTAATATGTGGTTCGGAAACTTTAGTAGTTGCCTGAACATAGTTAGAAATCAGTGCAGAAGAAATAATAAAAACCGCAATTAGTTTTTTCATTATACCCACCGAAAATTAATCACCAAAAAACTTATCTAATTTAGACTTGTGCTTTTTCTTGTTGCTATCGCCGCTGCCTTCTTTGTAAGCATCTGCCATTGTATTCGCACTACTTAGGGTGGCACTAGTTTGCTGATACTGGCGCTGATTAGCCTGGTCCTGTTCATAGCAAATATTTCTATCAACGCCATGAGCTTCACATTCACTTAAACGCTGATCCAGACTCTTACAGCCAGATAGCGAGACTACTGATAAAGCGCAAACTACCATCATCAAATATTTCATTTATTAATTCCTTAGAATTTCCATCCAGCGCCAACAACAAAGCTATTAACCTGTGAACCAAAGACCTTAGAGCCCTCATAGCCTGCATCAACAGTAAATCCAGAAATGGGGGTTAACTGGATTCCCGCACTGTATGCAAAGCCCGTAGAAGTATCGGTATCGCCATCAGTTTTAACAGCACCTCGGCCCACACCTATCATCACATAAGGTTTCAAAACATCATTCACACGGTAACTTGCACCAACCAGAGCTGAACCATAACCACGATCAATATCATCATTACTATTCGCTGTTATCGTAAGAGAAGAAACCACACCTAGGTCAAATTCATCAGGTGTATAGCCGTACTTGAAATTCACACCATTAAAGCTGTTTCCCGCCGTTTTAGTGTGTGCATACCCACCAGTTACTACATTCTCTGAATCGGCTAGAGCTTGTGCACAGAACAACGTCCCTAGTACCAGAATCATTGCCGAATTATTTATTTTCATTTAACTATCATCACCTTAATAATTGTTGCATATGCCATGCATGTTATTATGTAAAGCAATGTAAACTTAGTTTGCGGCAATAACTAATTAAAAGTTTCATTCTAAATGAACAATATTTTTAATTATCAGGATAATGAATACTTCATTTGAAGTTAAAATTTAATCATGTGAAACCAGTAATCATTCAGTACGTGAATAACAATTTGAAATCAAAGAATTTATGAAGTTGATCCAGAACAATTCTTTGTTATCACGAAGTTACAGTAAGTAGCGGATACCTATGCAACCAATAAAGGAAAAAAGGTGGTAGGTTACTTTGTAAGTATCCCGCATAATCGTGCCATTCACATTTAGAGACCCTCCGGCATAATCACTCTGCCAACAAAGGAGATCGCTATGCGTAAAGCCCGTTTTACTGAGCATCAGATCATTGCTGTAATTAAATCGGTTGAAGCCGGACGAACCGTTAAAGATGTCTGCCGGGAGGCCGGTATCTCTGAAGCCACCTACTACAACTGGAAGTCCAGATACGGCGGCATGGAGGCTTCTGATATTAAAAAGATCAAGGATCTTGAGGACGAGAATCGACGTCTCAAACAGATGTTTGCCGACCTGAGCCTTGAGAACCGGGCGCTGAAAGACGTTATCGAAAAAAAGCTTTAAAACCAGCCTTTAAGCGTGAGCTGGTCACTCATCTGATAACGACATTTGGACTCAGTATCCGTCAGGCCTGCCGGAGTCTGAACCTGAGCAGAACGGTTTACCATTACCGTCCGGATACCACGCGTGACGAACCCGTTATTGTCGCGTTACAGGCAGTGGCAGAGCGATACCCACGGTACGGTTTTCCAAAACTTTTCCAGGTTCTGCGGCGGCAGGGATACCCGTGGAATCACAAAAGGATCCATCGTATTTATTGTCTGCTGAAGCTGAATTTTCGCCGTAAAGGCAAACAACGGTTGCCGGTGCGTAATCCCTCGCCACTGGCCACACCGGAAGCGCTGAACCAGAGCTGGTCTGTCGATTTTATGCATGATGCTCTGGTCTGTGGCCGTCGTTTTCGCACGTTCAATGTCGTTGATGACTTTAACCGTGAGGCATTGTCGATTGAAATCGATCTGAATCTGCCAGCTTTGCGCGTGGTCCGTGTACTCGACAGGATCGCGGCAAATCGCGGCTATCCGGTCATGCTACGCATGGATAATGGTCCGG
This sequence comes from Citrobacter sp. Cpo030, assembly GCF_030333005.1. Taxonomy (NCBI): domain Bacteria; kingdom Pseudomonadati; phylum Pseudomonadota; class Gammaproteobacteria; order Enterobacterales; family Enterobacteriaceae; genus Citrobacter; species Citrobacter sp. Cpo030. Next base: position 197,835 of record NZ_JAOWGT010000047.1, read on the forward strand.
AATTTATCTCACTTGCACTGGCTGAATGGGCAGAGCAACATGCAGTAAAACTGGAATTTATTCAGCCGGGTAAGCCGACGCAGAACGCTTTTATTGAGCGCTTTAACCGAACATACCGTACAGAAATACTCGATTTTTATCTGTTCAGAACGCTGAATGAAGTGCGGGAAATCACGGAAAGATGGGTGTCAGAATATAACTGTGAACGCCCGCATGAATCACTGAACAATATGACGCCGGAGGAATATCGGCAACACAATCATTTGGCCGGGATCTCAAAAAATGCCTGGAACTAAAACGGGTCTATTTACA